>JAYVFS010000299.1:0-7759 GCA_043772905.1 Saprospiraceae bacterium
TGCATAGTGTTTGATGATTTTGATTTCAATCGGTGTGAAAAATTGCTGAATAAATTGACAAAAATGAAGGGTTAAACGATTCGTTAAATCGGTTTTTGGTGCATTGTCAAACGTAATGTGCGGCATAAAAGGGCGCAACGTATATTCATTCCATTCACCACCGTAGTGATAGGTATTAAAGAACACACACAATTGCCCGTTGGCATCCATGCGCAACGGACGGCTTTGTCGATGAAACCAATGATACGTGCCGTCTTTACGGCGCAAGGGTAATGGAATATGATAGGTATGGCTCAATGGGCGAATCTTAGGACTCAATTCAGTCGCCGCAAACTCCGTAGCACACGAAGCCCATATCAAATACATTTTAAAATAATCGGGGTGAATCAGCTTGAAAAACTCTGCAGCAGACAAATCATTCGGCATCCCCAAAGCCTTATCAATTTGGTGCAGCCAATCCAATTCAAATGTTTTCTGATTGACGACCATATAAAACGTGCAGTCCGAATGTTGATATTGACTTTGTTCTTTCACATTCTTCAAAAATGCGTCATAAGCTTCTTGCGTCATATCAACGGGTTCACCCAATTGCACCGCATTTTGTGCATAGTATTGGATATGCCATCCCAAAGTTGCCTCAAATTCAGAAGGCGAATAACTTTTAGCTGCCATGATACAAGGTGTTTGTTTTCAAAAATATGGGTTTGTTCTATTGTTACGTTTTCTACTTGCTTTTCTCTTATTGGTACATACTTTTGGTGATGTGTTAGATGGTTTTTGAATAAAAATCAGAATCTTTTGCGTTTGTAAAAAACCAATTGCACGTTGTAAAAAGACTTTTGCGTTTGTAGAAAACCATTTTCACGTTGTAGAAAGACTTTTGCGTTTGTAGAAAACCATTTTCACGTTGTAGAAAGACTTTTGCGTTTGTAGAAAACCATTTGCACGTTGTAGAAAGACTTTTGCGTTTGTAGAAAACCAATTGTACGTTGTAGAAAGACTTTTGCGTTTGTAGAAAACCATTTTCACGTTGTAGAAAGACTTTTGCGTTTGTAGAAAACCAATTGTACGTTGTAAAAAGACTTTTGCGTTTGTAGAAAACCATTTGCACGTTGTAAAAAGACTTTTGCGTTTGTAGAAAACCAATTGTACGTTGTAAAAAGTCTTTTGCGTTTGTAGAAAACCATTTGCACGTTATAAAAGGGCAGTTCAATTCAGTAAAAAGCCACCCCCTCAGTATTTACTGAAAAAAAGAAATTGTGTTTATTCAATTTGTACGCCAAAAAGGCATTAAGTAGTTGACAGTAAATAATCAGGTGTTTCAAATTTTCATAGATTTATTGAAAAAAAATCTGTTCTAATTTTGAATTACTCGATAACTTACTATCAACCACTTAAGCGAAGTTGAATAAAGTATGATTTTTGGGGCGGGTTAAGTAAATGAGATTAGTCTGGTTAAAGAAAGAACATGAGTTTTCATTTGAAATTTTGAAACCATACAGAATGTTAATAATGCTTTGTTTTTGATGATACAAAATTGCCCGCATTGGGTCATAAAAGAAATCCCTCATATTAGGGGGATGATTTGATGGGTAGAGATAAAGGTTATGTCTAAAACAAAAGCCACCTCTAAGGAGAAGTGGCTTTTGAAAGAAAATACTTTTATTAATGTTTAATTTCCATCTTCAGGAACTTTTGTGCCAACGCCTGGTGGGTCGCCACGAAGTTCAATAGCATTACCGTTATTATAAGGCTCAATTATTAAATAATACCAATTTTGATTGCCACGAACATGTGTGCCAATAGATAACGAAAGATGCCTTATGAATTCACCATTCGACATTTTATTATACATAATACCATTAGGTTCATTGTCAAAAGGTGTTTTACGATCAAGAAAAGATTTATCTAAAACAAAATAATAAGTATTGCCTTTTTCAGCATTGGCAAATAGTTTTTGGGCATCAGCATAAGCCATTGCTTTAATATGCACCTGTTGCGTAGGAATATTCTCAACGGCGAATACAATTTTATCATCTGAACCATAAAGCGTTAATAAATCTTCGATTGAAAAAACATTCTCGTTAAGTACAGAAATTGGCTTGTCATCGCCCGAATAGTTTTTAATTAAAGCATGAACTTCCGACTGTGTGGCGTAAGGAAGGTCGGTTTTACCGACTCTGTCATCTGTGACAATGAACTCACCAACTGAATTAACTTTGTTTTGTGCAGGGCTTACTTTGTTTTCAGCATTGTGTTGGCAAGCATTGATGAAGAGTATGCTGATAAAGCCCAAAGAAAGAAAAAGTTTTGATTTCATTTTTCAAAAGTTTTTAATTAAAAAATAAAGTTATTATCAATAGTGTTCCCGTGTAAAGTTAACTTTTAAAAAATGAACATACCAAATTATAATCATACTATTTTAAAAAAAAGTTTTGTCTAATTTAAGTATTTAAAAATGTTAGGATTATATTGCTTTAAGCAAAAAAAAATCATTGCGAATTTCCTTTACAGAAAACCGTCAATGATTTTTTTAATAAATACCAAAATAAGTCATTTCGCCCTTAACGGTAAAAACTTGCTGTATCGTGCATAATAAAAACCAACTGCCAACAGCACTTGACCAATCATTGATAAACTGATTTTGCCAATAGAGATTTTAACAAAAAGAGAAAAATCTTCTTTATGAATGGTATCGCCCATAAAATACAAGAAGAAACTCGCCAAATGAGGTAAAAATAAACCCATCGCTATCCAAAAATAAGGGTTTTTACTGAGGGGTACTTTCGCATCATCTCTATACAAAAACCAAAGATGTATGGCAGGTAAAACAAAACAAAAGATTGCGGATGCTGCGGGGGTAAAAACACCAAGGTCTCTAAAATCGCCGATAAACAAATAGTCAATGATAGCAGCAATAAACAAACTGCTGCTTAACCAACGAATGCCTTTCGCTGTTTTTTCATGCGGCATAACTGTATAGAAATACCAACCCAGAAAGGCAAAGTTGGTTGTGAATGCCAAGATGCCCATGAAATTGGTATCTTTTATCTGCCATTTATTAAGTAACGGAACGAAAATGTCTTGATAATTATTGACTGCCCAAATAAACGCTTGATGAATTAAATTCACTAAAAAAGATGCTATACAATACCAAAGGAAAATTTTCAAAGGTTTGTTAAGATGTTTTTTATTATACAGTGCAAAAGTAATAGGAATGAGCATTACCGCCGTAGCAATTTGTGCAAAAACCTTCATGTATATTTTTAAAACTTTCAAATCAGGCATTGTAAAGTAGTTTAAAAGTTTGATTTACTAACTGTTAATCAGATAACTGTATCTGGGATTTTTGTACCTACACCCTCAGGCTCACCACCAAAACCGCCCATATTGACATTTTCAAATTTAATAGCATTAATAATTAAGCAATGATCACCATTATTGCCTTTACCTATTGTGGCAGCAAAAGCATCGTGGCTTTCATCTCTTATTATTCCGCCCGGTATAGTGTCTATATTCCGCTCCGTTAAAAACATATCTTCAATGACATAGTAGTTACAATTAGATGGATCATTTTGAGCGGCTTGCAAATCGCAAGGCAGCCATTCGATAGTCACTTTACTTGGATCATCGACATGCTCTACTTTTAACATAATCATACCTGAATTAACTGATTGTGATAGTAAATTCTTGATTTCTTTGCTTGTTTTCAAAACAAGAAGCCTATCACCACCACGCCCCCAGTAGTTATTTAGGAAGTTATTCCTTTGCGCAGTGCTATCGGTAGGCACTGTCCAAGGCTGTTTAGGATTGTTGTTGTTTGTGTTTTGGTCAATGATGAAGCGCGGTTTACGAATGATTGTTGCCATGACTTTAATTATTTTAAATTGATAAATAAAATTGTTTAAAATTTATGTAGTTACAGTAATTTAATTCTTTTGATTCTTTAGCTTATTTATTTTTTGTTATTTTTAAGTTTAATATTGTCGGGTAATGTAGGCTTTGTAATCATTGGTTTAGTTAATTCAGTTTTAAGATTTGGTAAAAAGAAGTTTATATCTTCTTTATGATAGATAGCCCCTTTTTTGAAATATGTATTATTAATTAAGACATCTCCTTCTATATGTGCAGGTGTAAAATAAGGTACTTTCTCTGTTGCACTTAACTGAAAGATATAGAACTCATAAGGAGAATCTTCTGAAATAACTTTTGTATAAGGTATATATGTTACAGAGGGGTCTTCTATCATTGGCTTATCATTACTTAATACCGTTTTTCTTCCATCGGCATATATTTCTATTGGAATAGTAGGATTGTCTTTTTGTTCCATAATATAAATGGGTTCCCAAAAACCATTGACTAAAAGCATTCTTGTCAGATAATAGCCAGAATTACAACTGTTTTTATTGATAATATCTATTTGCTTAGCTGATGAACCTTTCTTTTCTACATTGACAATTTGGTATTCCTTTTTTAAACTTTCTAAATCTTTTTGAGCGATTCTATCTCTAATAACAGTACACTCAATGAATGATGAATCTTTAATCAACATAGAAGATTGAGTTAACGAAATTAAACTATTAGCTGGCTTAGTACAATTCGCTATTGTTGCATTATATTTAATATTGTAAATGAAATTACAATAGGTACTTATGGGCAAGGGATACACTCTAACCTCATGATAAATAATACCAGAGCAACATTCTGGGTCATTAACAATAATATATTTTTGTGGGCTATTTGCAGGTATCCTTTTATAACCGCGAGCAGTTACTAAGTGTCCCATAGAACACCCAATAGATACTATGAAAGGTTGGTCAATATCAATTTGATTTCGAATACCGTCCCAATCAAGTGTATTGGGGTTTTTATTTGTGGTATAGCATAAGTCTTTAATCCACGATTTTAAGGTTTTAATATTATCTACAGAGCTACTTGCGGCAGTACAAGCGGCACAATACCGTGTGTCACTACATTGTGTAGGTGATAATGTTGTTGGCGTACTTCTATGAGAATTATTATAAATATCACATTGATTTCTGGTATCACCACGATATTTTATGACCATTTCGATTGAAGCTGCCCAACACCAGTTAGGGTATTTTTGTGCTATAGGAGGCACATTAAGGCTTCTTGTTTGGCTTAAAACCAAGTTGCATATAAGCATAATGCAAAAAATAAAAACACCCATTCGTTTCATTGTAGAATCTTGTTTAAAAAATGAAAAAATAGATACCAATACTGAGGGGGTCACATTACCGTTGCCATTTCACCAATCGAAGTTCAATCGCTTTTATGATGGCTTCTATGGCTGAATTGACGTGCAGTTTTTTATAAATACTTTTCAGATGGTCATTGACGGTAAATTCACTAATAACTAAGTCATCGGCAATCATTTTGCGGCTTTTGCCTTTCATCATACAGGTCAATACGGCGGTTTCGCGTGGGGTCAATTCCTCATACATTTCTTGCGACCGTACTGAGGGGTCATTGAAAAAGGAAGCAACCCGCGCGGCAACTGTGGGCGTAAGGTAGCCACCATATTTATAGACATCTTGAATCACTCTGTCCAAATCTTCAACATCTTCTTTGAAAGCAAAGCCCGATGCACCTAATTGTAAGGCGGCAAATATTTTGTCATCATCTGGGAAAGCCGTCAATATCAAAACCTTTGTCTTTGGAAAGACTTTTTTGATGCTCACCATGGCGTTGATCCCTGATTTGCCAGGCATCCGAATATCCATGAGTACCACATCGGGTTGGTGTCGGCGCACTTCTGCTACGGCATTGTTGGCATCGTCAAATTCGGCAGCGAGGAAAATGTCTTTTGAGTTTTTCCAGTATGCTTTGACACTGTCTCGATAACTGCGGACATCATCAAACATAATTACTTTGAGCATAGATTTTATTTTTTACAAAGTTCGAGAATTAAATCATTTTGAAATATCCCTAATTTGAGGGGGTTACAGTTCAGGAATGACCAATGTAATCGTTGTGCCTTTGCCTTCTTCGGATTGAATAGTCAAGTCTATAAAATGCTCATTTGCCCTTTGTCGCAGGCTTTTCAAGCCATGTCCATCGCCTTTTGCCTGTGTATCGAAGCCTTTGCCATCGTCTTGAATCACAAGGCGTACTTGATATTCTTCTTGTTTGATGTGTATGTTGACACCATTTGCGGCGGCGTGTTTGGTGATATTGGTCATTATTTCTTTGAACATATCGAACACACAGCGTCGTTGTCCCATACTGATTTTCATGTGTTCAATACCTTTAGGAATCTCATCAAACGAAACGTTAATGTTCTGTGGAATCAACAAATCAAAGGCAGAAGAGCGCATTTTCTCAAAAAGCTGCCCCATGTCATCATATTCGGGATTGATAGACCAGACCGTTTCGCGCAGCGAAGTCACCGTTTCTTTGGAAGTGGTGATGATTTTTTCTAAGTTTTGTTGGCTGTCTTCGTCTATAGAATGAAGGGCATCTCTTTTCAAAATTTTTCCCCAGACATTAATACTCGTGAGCGCAGACCCGATGCGGTCGTGTAGGTCGAAACCCAAGTGCAAGCGCATATTTTGTTCGCGCATTTTCTGTCTATAATTGTATTGCAGTCCGAGAAAAGAAAAACCAAACACCAACAAGCCCCCACTCAGTATCATGGCTATCTGAAACCACCATTGTTCAGGGAGCTTCTTTTCTATCTCAAGGACTAATCCAGCGATAGTGGATTTTTGTCCATTCTTTTCTAACCAATAGGAAAACCTATATGTACCGCCTTCTAAATACGAGTATTGGACTGTTGGGTAAACAGTTTTCGTTTTTAAGCTATCTGAAGCATGTCGCAGTACAAAAACAAAACTATCGCCCATACTGAGGGGTATCGCTTCAAGGTCTATACGCACAATGCCGCGTTGATTCGTTGGAATCGTCAACTTCTTCTCTATGAGCGTAGAGAGTACAGCCTTTTTCAAAAAAATGGTTTTGATGTGTGGCAACGTGGTATCTTGTGCAAAACCACTGTTGCAGAGTGCTAAAAGGTTTGAAAAAATGAGCAGAATTTTAACTTTAACAGTGAATTTCATCTGATAGTGGTTTTTGTTTTCTAATGTTACAAAACTATAAGAATGTTTTGAAATTGTAAACATTAATCTTAAAAAACATTCATCGCACCGCTCCCTGCTCTCCAATACTCACAAACCCCGACCAAAAATAAGGGTGACACGCCTCCGCCGTATGCGTCTCCAAATAGGTCAATTTTGCTTGTCGCAAAGCTTCGTTTTTAGGTTGACCCTTTTTTAGGTTTTGATAGAAAAGCACCATTAAGTCCTTGGTTTTGGCATCATTGACGCTCCAAATGGACGTAACAATCGCTTTCGCACCCGAATAGGCGAAGGCACGGGCGAGACTGATAACGCCTTCGCCCCGTTGCAATTTACCAATCCCTGTTTCGCAAGCCGATAGGACGACCAAATCGGCATTGAGGCGCAAATTGTAGAGGTCACGGACATAAACCAAGGCGTTTGGATTGTTGGCATTCTGTGGCGCAAAGGCTAAATAGGAATAATCACCTGACCTATCATCGGCTTTGGCGTGGGTGGCGAGGTGAATGATACGTGCTTTGACGACCCCCTCAGTAAAATGGGCTTCTGTGGCAGCTTTGCCGACAATGGCTTCACCTTTGAGGAGTTGCGCAACTTTATAGGCTTCTTCGCCTGTGTGTTTCAATGGTGCGAGTGTTGTTGCATCTCGCTCGGCAAGGTCT
>JAYVFS010000300.1:0-7757 GCA_043772905.1 Saprospiraceae bacterium
ATTGAAAATGCCAATCCTTACGGCAATGCGGCTTCGGTTTTCACTCAAAATGGTGGTTTCGCACGTTATATTATGGAACGTGCTTCGGCGGGTATGGTCGGTGTCAATATTGGTGTACCTGTTCCCCGCGAACCGTTTTCCTTTGGTGGATGGAATGATTCACGCTTTGGTGTTGGCGATATTACAGGCAAAAGCTCGATTGAGTTTTGGACAAAATTGAAAAAGACGACAACTAAGTGGAATGCGGAAGCGAAGACGAATTGGATGTCATAACAATTTAATTTAACACATAGACTCATAGCACACATAGTTCCTTTGTCATTCTGTAAGAAACTATGTGTCCTATGAGTCTATGTGTTAAACAAAATATCTTTCATGGCAAAAATAGATGAAATACCTATATTTTATTCGCCCGACAGAGCCACTTGGCGCACTTGGTTGCTTGAAAATCACGAAACGTCAACATTGGCAGCGCAAAATGTGAAAGCGAATCAGTATGTGAAGAAAACAGGGACCCTCAGTATTTTTACTTAAATTTGTATCAAAATAAAGAAAAATGAGCCACACAACAACCATATACGGATTAACAGATCCCAAACTAACCATCGTCGCTGACGAAATGTCAGAAGATGCGTTTTTCTATTTTTGTCAACAAAACCCAAACTTGCGGATTGAACGCGAGGCGGATAAAAAAATAAAAATTAGGAAACCAACAGGAAACGAAAGCGGTCACTATGAAAATGTAGTGAGCTACCAACTAACAGATTGGAATATCAAAACATCTGAAATTAAAGGTATTGCATTCAGTTCATCAACAGGTTTTACAATGCCAACAGGGGCGGTCAAGTCGCCTGATGCGTCTTGGTTGCCACTTCATGAGTGGTTACAACTACCCGCAGAAGACCGTAAAAAGTTCACCCACGTTTGCCCTTATTTTGTCGTGGAAGTCCGTTCTGAAAACGATAGTTTGGTTGATTTGCAACATAAAATGCTTGAATGGATAGAAAACGGTGTCAAATTAGGTTGGCTTATTGACCCTAAAACACGTACAAGTTACATCTATCGCGCCAATGGTTCTATGGAAACCGTTGAAGGTTTTGATAAAAAACTATCTGGTGAAGATGTCTTAAAAGGCTTTGAACTCGATTTGTCTTTGTTGATATTGCCCGAATGATACCCCTCAGTATTAAAGCCTTTTTTGTCATTCTGAACGCAGTGAAAGAATCTAAATAATAATAAAATAGATTCTTTCACTGCGTTCAGAATGACAAAAGAGGCTTCTTGAATAAAAATTGTTAATAATAAAATCAAATTATAATGCTAACAGCAACAGAAGAAATAACAGGCACAGACCGCGCCGAAATCCTCCAAAACAACCTCGATTACACTTTGTTTTCATGGTCAAAACAAGCAGGATTGAATCCTATCGCCATAGAACGTGCCGAAGGGGTGTATCTCTATGATTACAACGGCAAACGCATTCTCGATTTTTCATCTGGCTTGATGAATGTCAATATTGGGCATGGCAATCAACGGGTTACGCATGCCGTTGCCAAACAAATGCAGCAAGTCAGCTACGTTACACCGAGTTGCGTGACGAAAGTCAGAGGTGATTTAGGTAAAAAATTGGCTGAAATAACGCCAGAAGGTTTGAACAAAACCTTATTCACCGTCTGCGGGGCAACAGCGATTGAAAACGCTATGAAATTGGCACGACAATACACTGGACGGCATAAAATCATCGCCCGTTATCGAGCCTATCATGGCGCAAGTTATGGCGCAATGACGGCTGGCGGCGACCCACGTAAATTGCCGAGCGACAGCCAACAAGTGCCGAATGTCATTCATGTCGAAGACCCGTTTTGCTACCGTTGTCCGTTTGGTCAGGCGGGTTACAATTCATGCAAATACGAATGTACAAGCCATATCGAACGGGTCATCGAATTTGAAGGACCTGAAAATGTGGCGGCGATACTCATGGAAGGCGAAAGCGGTTCATCGGGCTGTATCAAGTACCCCCCTCAGTATTGGCGCAAATTGAGGGATATTTGTGATAAACACGGCATTTTGCTCATTTCTGATGAAGTGATGTCGGGTTTTGGACGCACGGGCAAATGGTGGGGCGTGGACAATTTTGGCGTTATTCCCGATATGATTGCCACAGCCAAAGGCATTACAGCAGGATATTTGCCGTTGGGCGCACTCATCGTCAGTGATAAAATTGCAGCGCATTACAACGACCGTCCTTTGATGTTGGGTTTGACTTATTCGGCGCATCCTGTTTCTTGCGCAGCTGGTTTGGAGACGTTGCAGATATATCATGACGATAATCTCATCGAAAATGCCGCTAAAATGGGTAAATATCTGGATGCTCAAGTCGCTAAATTGATAGAAAAACATCCGTCTATCGGCGATTGGCGCAACACAGGTTTACTCGGCTGCCTTGAATTGGTCAAAAATAGAGAAACGAAAGAGCCGCTTGCGCCTTTCAATGCAAAACCGTCTGAAATGGGCATCATGCCAAAAGTTGCTGCTAAATTGACAGAACTCGGCATGTACACTTTTGTGCGTTGGAATTACATTTTCATCGCCCCGCCGTTGATTGTAACCGAAGCACAAATAGATGAAGGTTTGGCGATGATTTCCGAGGCTTTGGCGATTGCGAATACGGTGTGTGTTTAACAAAAAAACCAGAAAATAACAATGGAATTTAAAAATGACCAAAAGGTAGAAAGCACCATTCGCTACGTTTATTACTTCATTTCAGCGATTTTGTGCGTGTTTTTGATTTTGTTGACCGACAAAATCCTTAATGATTTGGGCAGCTCGGTGACGATGCCAACCCAAACGCAATTTGAGAATAAAATCTTGCAGGACTCATTAAATGTGGTTAAAAAACCTCTAACAATTCAAACAGAGGAATACGCTGCACGTAACGAACAATTGCAGAAAACAGCGAATTTGGCACAAGAAAAGTATGAAAACGCCAAAGAATCCTTCGATAATTGGCTCAAAGCAAGGGAAACGATTGGCGCACCATCGCAAGACAAAGAAGTTATCAGCCGCGCCGAACGACTTGACGATTACTACAAAATCAAACAAGCTTGGAGCAAACAATTGTCGTTGTTGCAAGACACGACACAAATGATTCAAAGCCGACTCAACGCCCTTGATGAACAGATAGAAACTGACCGTAACAACGCCTACACCGCCTATTCAAAAGCACTGCAACGCTACGAAGTCAAGGTGTTTTTCATTCGTTTACTGTTCATTTTACCTATTCTGGCATTGGGTATTTTCTTTTATGTGCGCAATCGCAAACATAAGTTCTGGCCCCTTTATCTCGGCTTTACCTTCTTTTCACTGTATGCTTTTTTTGTTGGCTTAATACCTTATTTGCCCTCTTATGGTGGATATGTACGTTATTCCGTAGGTATTTTGCTGTCATTAGCAGGTGGCTATTATGCCATAAAAAACATTCGGAGCTACCTCGAACAACGGCAAGCAGCCCTAAAAATGTCGTCTGATGAACGCTCAAAAAATGTGGAATCGGATACGGCATTCAAGGCTTATGAACAACATATTTGCCCATCATGTGGTAAGGATTTTATTTTTAAAAATTGGGTAATGGGTAAGCCCAGTGGCAATGAAGTGAGTTTTTCAGTATCCAATTATTGTCGTCAATGTGGTT
The DNA here is from genome assembly GCA_043772905.1 of Saprospiraceae bacterium. Classification (GTDB taxonomy): domain Bacteria; phylum Bacteroidota; class Bacteroidia; order Chitinophagales; family Saprospiraceae; genus JAAFJT01. Next base: position 3,692 of record JAYVFS010000300.1, read on the forward strand.
TGCAATTGTTCAAAAAATGTACAAGTTGTGGTGAGAGTCATTTTGCTCATTTGCCTTATTGCTCAAATTGTGGGGTGACGAATGCTGACAGTACCCCCCCCAGTATAATTGATTAATATGCTTTTTTTTTAAAAAAAGTGGATAATGAGGCTTATTGCGAGCAAGCCTCATTATCCACTATCTACTATCCATTATCCACTATTTAGCTCACCATCACTTCATCAGATTGTACAGTATCGCTCTTCAATGAATTCGGTCCAATCGTTTTAGCCCGCACCACCAATTTAGAACCAAAAGGAAGCGTCAATTCCATTTTTTTGCCCTCATTGTACAAGCCATTTTGCCATTCGCCGCCATTGAGTTGCAATTCAAAGGCAGTGGTGACAGCATACTGGGCTTTTTCCCATTCCACGATCATGATGTTGCGGCGTTGGTCATTATAAACCCTCAAATTAGTGGGTGGTAGGACATAAGTGACATTTTGGCGTTCAGGCGTTTTGTTAATCGTAAAACCCGCATCCGTTTTCAATTTGTCATACTCATTTTTCGCCCATTCGGCATCCATCAATTTAGCGATGCGCACCAAAGCGTTGTACAGGGCTTCTTTGGCGAGGTCTTTGGCTTCCGTCGCTTCTTTAGCCTTGTTTTTACTTTTGATAAGCGCTGTTTGGAATATTTCCGCGCTGGCATACATAGCCGTCACGGCTGTTTGACAAAAAGCATAAACGGTCTTTCCGTTTGTCGTTTCATAGACTTGATCCGCAAAAGTCTTGAACTCGTCTTGTTTGATGCGCTTAATCGCGCTGAGATTGATAAAACTCATTGTTAAAATGTTTTAAAATGGTTATTGAATACTGTCGTTGCTACGCACATACCAAACAAGCCATGCTCCTTTTTTTATGTCTGCAACAAACCAACATTTATTTGTTAATAATGAAAGCAAATTGTCTTTTTACAATTTCGAAACAACATTAAATTATTTATTTTCGTGACATATAAAATGGCTAATAAAATTTAGCTCTAAACATCTTTTTGATGTGCTCTCCTGTTGTTTCCGTTCAATTTTTAAAATCACTTTTTGCAGATAGCAACAAGTCTTTGTGTGTTTGCAACAAGTCTTTGTGTGTTTGCAATAAGTCTTTGCGTGTTTGCAATAAGTCTTTACGCGTTTGCAACAAGTCTTTGCAAGCTGCAATAAGTCTTTGCAAGCTGCAATAAGTCTTTGTGTGTTTGCAATAAGCCTTTGTGCGTTTGCAATAAGTCTTTGCGTGTTTGCAATAAGTCTTTGCTAGCTGCAAGAGTCCGTTGCAAACCGCAAAAACTGGATTTTGTGCAAAAAAATGAATGATTTAGGAATAGATAAGGCTATTTTAGCTCATTTATTTGTCGCTTTTTATAGCAATATACTGAGGGGGTGCTTTTGCGGTTTGTAAAAACAGAAGATTGTTATTTGTGACGGAAAGTCGATTAAAAATGGATGTGTTTTTTAGATTTATAAGTCTATCATCCATTTGGACTACACATATCTTTTGCAAATCCAAGAATTATTGGGGCAGAACGACCAGCTGGTTTAGGCTATTCCTTTCATTGAACTTCCAAACGGTGGCACTGGGTTCTGTCTCTTGCTAAACTTAAATATCAAAAGAGCCTTTTCTAAAGGAGTCTTTCGGACAAAGCAGTAAAATAGAAGCCCCAGAGCTTGTAATAAGTAAACAATTAACGCTTATTAGCAAACGAAAAACAACAAAATACATACCACTCAGTATAAAAAGAGTATGGGATTAGTACACATATTATGCGAAGCAGTACCTAATTAGTAATTCATTATTACAACAAATTTGTTATACCGGTTCAAAAGATGTATTTTTGGGAGTAGCAGAGATATAAGCGAAAATATAAATTGAAGTCTCACCCGTTAATATTTTGTCAATAATTTTTAAAAAAAAACAAATGAATAACCATGTAAAAGTAGCAGCTGCACAGCTTTCACCCATATTCTTGGATAAAGAAAAGACAGTTGAAAAGGCATGCGCAGCGATTCTGGAGGCAGGTAAAGAAGGTGCTGAATTAATCGTCTTTCCTGAAGCATATATTTCGGGTTACCCTGACTGGGTATGGCTCATACCTAATAGTAAGAGCGCTGCACTAAATGAACTCTATGTGAAGCTTGTTGAGAATGCTGTTTCAATTCCTGATATATCTACAGATAAATTATGCGAAGCCGCTAAATCTGCAAGCATTCATGTCGTTATAGGTATCCACGAACGTAATACTGAAACGAGCAGTTCAAGTCTATACAACAGTCTTTTATTCATTAACGACAAAGGTCTCATAATAGGAAAGCACCGAAAGCTGATGCCAACAGGTGGTGAGCGACTGATATGGGCACAAGGTGATGGAAGTACTTTGCGCTCCTATAATACTTCTGTTGGAAAAATTGCTGGACTTATTTGCTGGGAAAACTTTATGCCCTTAGCCCGTCATGCGCTTTACGAAAGTGGGACTCAAATATTGGTCTCTCCTACTTGGGATAAAAGTCCAAACTGGATTCAAACAATGCAACATATCGCAAGAGAAGGTGGTGTATTTGTAATTAGTACCTGCATGGCGTTAAAAATAAACGATATTCCAGATGAGTATGAGTTCAAAAAGCTTTACCCTGAAGGGAGAGAATGGATAAATATAGGTAATAGCTGTATCATCAGCCCAAAGGGACAATTATTGGCTGGACCTATGGAAGCGCAAGAAGGTATTTTGTACGCTGATCTGAACATGAATGACATCATAGAAACCAAACGCATGTTTGATGTTGTTGGTCACTATTCAAGACCAGACGTTTTTGAGTTTAGGGTGAAACAGGGTAATAAATAACAGAAATTGCCAATAAAAAAAAGAACAGCTGCACTAGGTTCTGTCTCCTGTCCTACGAAATAAAAGCACAACGCCCCCCTCAGTTGCGGGACAAGTGGTGGACATTTCATATCGTTCGGACAATTGCTGAATTGATTGCCTTGGTTCTTGTTGCATGGACAGGCGTTCAAAGCAAAGAGAGCATAAAAATTGAATAAAATGAAGACACTTCTAACAAAAAGTAAAACGGCAGCTAACATGGGGTTTTGATTGCTCGGCTGAAAGATTTTCAAGAAAAAGGTTTAAGCAATTAAAACTTTCGCAAATATACCTTATATTAGCCATTATCGCGAAACTACGTTTTGAGAGAGTTCCGTAAATTCATGTGTTGTGGGTTATTCTGAACCAGTCTGCTTCGCAATGATTTTATCACAAAGTATCTAATTATTTTTTTCTTATCTTACAATCTAACAGTATAAAGCTATATGCTTCAATATCTGTAAAACATAGCTTTAGTAGAAATCTAAACATCTTAGATACTTTCTGTATCCTATCATCATGGTTCTCTTTAAAATATAATTATTATGACTAAAATTCTTTTTGAGCGCCTTGGAGGTGTTAGTGGTATTAAAACAATTGTTGACGATGTTGTAGAAGCGCATATGAACAACCCGGCAATCAGTGCCAGGTTTTTGCCTTATAAAGAACAACCAGATAAATTAGCAATTATAAAACAACATACAGTTGACTTTTTTAGTGCAGGCAGTGGTGGTCCTGTTACCTACTCAGGTAGAGACATGACGACTACCCATAAAGGAATGAATATAAATCCAACAGAATACATGCACGCTGTTGATGATATATTGATGGTATTAAGTAAACATAAGATTGATGACGCATCCAGAAATGATGTTTTAGCTATTCTTTGGTCATTAAAAAGCATGATAATTGCCAAATAAATGCCCAGTTGGCACAGGATATTCTTTTTAATGCAAGTCCATGTTAAACCAACGAACAGCCGCGCTGGGTTCTGTCTCCTCCAAAGGAGTCTTTTGGACTGACAGAACTCAACTATCAAACGGGTCCTCAGACCCAAGAAATAAAAGTACAACACACCCCCTCAGTCATGGTTATTTCACAAGATTGTTGTTATTGGAGAAGAATAAAAAAGGCTGCTAAATTTGTGATTAAAGAACAAAACAAATTTAACAATGCA
>JAYVFS010000301.1:0-67256 GCA_043772905.1 Saprospiraceae bacterium
ACAAATTTTTTCACTGGGTCGTCGTCGGCGTTATCATCATTCTTCGTTTTAGGCGATTCAGTTACAGGTCCACCAAACTCTAAAATGCGAATGATTTCCTGCGCCCTTTTTTCTTCGGGTGTTCCCGAATATTTGTTGATGACCTCTTTCAAAGAAGCAATATAGTTAATGCGTCCCAATTCATGACCTGTACACATCGCATCGAGCAAAGCAAATTTGGCTCTCATGGCGTTGCCGACACCAAATTTAGTCTCCGATGCCCCAATACGGTCTTGTGCTTCCTTGTATTTTCCTTCTTTAAAGAGGCTATAAGTGATTGCATAATATTTTTCAACCGTTTCTGCATCATCTTTAACTTTCGGCTTGTCTTTTTCTTTTAGCAATATAGCATAGGTCGAAGTCGGGTATTTTGACATGATTTTATCAAAATAATCCTGTGCTATAACTTTATTTCCCAATTCTGAATGTGCAGAATATAAGTAATACCACTCGGCTAACTCATTTTTCGTTTTTGGAAAACGTATTAAATGTTTTTCCAAGGTTTCAATCGCTTTTTTATCATTTTTCAATTTGTCATGGTACAAAGTGCCCAGCATATACATGGCTTCATCAATTTTACTTTCAGCTATCTCAACATCTTTAGGCGTTTTAGGCACGTCTTTCATCATGTCTTGATATTCTTTTTCGGTCATATCCCTGGACACAATTTGAGTATCATTATTTCTGACAAATTCACCATTTGACCGCTTATTGCTACGCCGCCAATTGTCTTCAAGTTTGCGGTCAGTACCCCATTTTTTCTCAAATTCACGTTTACCTTTCTTCACAAGGTCGGCATTATAGCCCCAAAACTTAGATTTCTTCGCCGCATCCGCTAAATCGAAATCAGAGAGTTTTCCACCCGCCGATACTGAGGGGTTAGCCAAAGCAGCTGCTTGCTTTTGTTTCTCTTTTTTCATTCGAAGCGCTAAGTCACGTTTGTCTTTATCAGACAAAGCAGAAACTTTTAGAAGGCTGTCTTGAAGGTTAATTGTTTCAATGTTCCTTGCAATGTCCATCAAATTAGTTGCATAACGCTCTGATTCAATGCGGCGGACATCTGATTTGGCTAATGTGGTAGAGGCGCTGTCAAAATAATTTTTTGCATCCACAAAGTTTTCCGATTCAAATTGCATATTAGCCAACATATAATAGGCTTCAGCTTTCGAGGATTGCCCACGACCGGGCGATGCTAAGGCTTGCTTCAAATAGTCAATTGTTTGGGGTTTGTCTCCTTTTTTAAACGCTATTTGAGCCAAAGTGAAATAGATTTGGTCGCCATATTCACGGTTTTTAAAGTCTTTACTCATTTTTATGAGCGTAGCAGTTGTTTGATCCCCTGCATTTGGGTCATTTAAGGCTTTGTTCAGCCTTGAATTAAACTCCATTTCATATACAGGGCCGTAGTCCAATACTTTATCAAAAGCGGCATAAGCCTTTTCAGAATTGCCTTTTATTTGATATAGCTGTGCTAAAATATAGGCTAAACGCGCTTTCTCTTTTTTCTTTTTGGACAAAGCAATGCCGCGTTCAAGAGCTGGAATAGCCGCATCGTATTGGTTTTGTTTTAGATATAAAGCGGCTCTGGCAACAGCAGACATGGCTTTGATGTCTTTGAACGATTTTGGATTTTTGTCAATATCATCTAATAAAATTTCAGCATCTACAAAATATTGACGTTCAATGAGTGTGCGGGCATACCAAACGACACCTTCTTGATAACAAGGGCGATGCTTTAAAAAGTATCTATCAGGCTTGACTTTAGCTTTTTTGACCTTCGCTATTTTATCGTCATCCTTATCATCTTTTGTTTTTTTAGTATTGTCAGCAACTTTTATTGAATCTTTATTATCATTATTTGTCGTTGTTACTGAGGGGGTATTGTCTGTAACTGTTGGCGTTGTATTGTCAACTTTGATACCCAATTTTGCCAACCGCTCTTTTTCCTCACGTTCTCTACGACGTTGTTCCGTTCGTTCTGCACTTTCTCTACTACGTTGCTCGTTCCGTTCTGCAAGACTTTGTTTTTTCTCTACTCTAGCATCTTTACGGTCTTTTTCGGCTTGATCCTTAGCTTCTTGGAGTGCTTTTTCGCGTTCTTTTTTGTCTTTTTCATCCTGTTTTGCCTTTTCTTCTTTTGCCTTAGCTTTGTCTTTGATGGCTTGTTCGCGGGCTTTTTTAACGTCTTTTGCTTTTTTAGCACGTTCTTTTTTCTTTTCATCGCGTACTTCTGCCGCTAATTTTGCCCGTTCTTTCGATGTCAATTTTTTCTTCAAATTAGGGTTATAATTTTCAGCTAAGTAGGCAAAGGTTTCCTCCGCTGAATCGAAGTCATGTTTCAGATATTGAGCTTTGCCCATCATCAAATAGCAATCGTCCACCCAATGACTCGGGCGGTGATACGTGGCTACGACAGCTACTTTTTCGATGGCTTTGTCCAAATCAGGAGCAACAGCCGCAGGATTGTCAACAGCCAAATAAGGATAGATATCAAGGATTTGATTGTAATTATCCTGATGTTGTGCGTTCAATTTATCAGTCGCCTCTTGTACCAGAACATTGGCGTTGAAAAAGCCATTGTACTTCGACGTAAGGTTGTGCATGAACAGTTTTAAGCCTTTAGCCTCGTCTTTTTTGCGTGAAGTGACGCAAGAAGCGAGTACTGTAAGGGCGAAAATCAGCGTTAGGGACTTATAAAAATGTCTCAATGTCAAACGATTTATATTATTTCTAAAAAGTTAATTTTGCTATAATAGGTTTAAAAGTGCAATATCTCTGTAATTTTGCGCCATGAACCTGCTATTAGACTTAAAATTGGGCAAAATTATTTTAATTCCGTCAATAATTAACAAATGACAACCGAAAATAAACCGAATCGTTTTAATACTTACTTGGAACGACTTAAACACCTGTCCGCCCGTGACGTTGTGCATGGCATCGAAAATGCTTGGCGACGTTTGGTGGCTTTGATTGATAAAGCACGCGAAACGTATTACCGTCTTGTCATATTGAATAACGAAACTTTTGAAGAAGTCAACTCTTTCAAACTCTCTGTCTTTAACTTTTACGTAGCTGTTAGCACTTTGTTCGTTGGTTTTACCGCTTTGGGTATGGCTTTAATCGTTTTTACGCCCATGAAGAAGATTATTCCTGGCTACGGTGGTTATGGTTCTGAACGGGCGGTTTTTGACCTTTATGAAAGAGTAGATAGTTTAGAAACTGCCTTAAAAGCCCATGAAATCTATACGAATAATTTTAGAAAAATGCTCGTTGGTGATGTGGAAAGGGAAAAAGACGTGCCAAAGGACAAACAAGCGACCCCCTCAATATCGGACTCAAATATGAACGTTGACCCATCGGAATACGAATTGAAAATACGTGCAGGCGGTGGCGACCCTTTTGAAGACTCCAACACAGGCAGTAGTAATAACAATAATGAAAAAGCCATACGTGTAATAGGGCGGAATGACAGGCTTGAAAGTATGTACTTGCAATCGCCCATTACAGGCACCGTGAATTTGACTTTTTCACTTGAAAAAAAACATTACGGTGTGGACATTGCTGCGCCTAAAAACACGCCTATAAAAGCGGTGTCAGATGGTTTTGTTATTCTATGTGATTGGACTTTGGAAACAGGTAATACGATTGCCATACAGCACAGCAATAATGTCGTTTCTTTTTACAAACACAATTCAAGTTTGTTGCAAAAAGTAGGGGATAAGGTCAAAACAGGCGAAGCTATTGCGATTATTGGTAATACAGGCGAGCAAACTTCGGGTCCTCACTTGCATTTTGAGTTGTGGAAAGATGGGAAAGCTGTAAATCCACAGGAATATATAAGGTTTTAAAAGGAAGAATAGGAAGAATATATTTTGTTGATTACTCAATTGTTTTATTTAATTTTGTTTACAAAAATGCCCATTACAGAAACTAATTATTTTTTGAAATATAAAAATTCAGACGTATGACACTTGTAGCAGAAGAGAAAATAACTGTAACCGCATTTCTCGAAAGAGATGATTTTGAAGAAGGTTACATATATGAACTAATCAATGGTATTATTATGAGAAGAGCTTCCCCCCATGCTGAGCATCAAAATGCCGTCGGCAATATTTTTGCAATTATGCGGGCTTTTGTCCTTGAAAAACAGCTTGGCAAATGTTATGTCGCACCGCTTGATGTTATTTTCGATGATTATGATTTGATTCAGCCCGATGTGATGTTTATATCAAAAGAGCGTTTGGGTATTGTTTCAAAATTCATTGACGGTGCGCCAGAATTAGTCGTAGAAGTTTTGTCGAAAGGTTCAATAAAGATGGATAGAAATGATAAAATGAAAGCTTATCGGCAAAATGGCGTTGCAGAGTATTGGATTGTGGATTATCAAAAGAAAACTGTAGAGGTGTATGCTCTGATAAAAGGTGATTATGATATGGTTTCCTTTGCAGATGAAACTGGAGACATTGAGTCCGTCTTACTTCAAGGTTTGAAAATTAATTTAGCCACCATATTTGATTGAGTTTTTTATAACTTTTTGTAACAAAAAGTGTTTAGAACCAAGTGTCTAAACACTTTTTTTTTCTTCAATACTGAGGGGGGTGCTTACCTTTGCAAAAAAATATTAAAATATGAGCCAGACTCAACCAAAAAAGAAATTCAACTTTCCGCTGTTTCGCCGCATTATGTCTTTGGCAAATCCTTATCGGTTAATCTTTGCGTCCGCTGCGTTTTTAGCTATTGTCCTTGCACCGCTTTCGAGCGCACGTCCTTATTTGATACAACAAATGGTGGATGAGCATATCTTTAAATTTGATGTGGCGGGCATGACGCGTATGGTCATTATCCTCATTGTGTTACTGTTTTTAGAAGTTATTTTGCAATACACCTTTAATTATATTACCTCTTGGCTCGGGCAATCGGTCATTCGAGATTTACGTGTTCGGGTATTTCGTCGTGTTACGAGCTTCAATTTGTCGTATTTTGATAAAACCCCAATTGGGCAATCCACGACGCGGACGATTAGCGATATTGAGACCATCAATGCCGTGTTTTCGGAAGGTATCATGACGATTATTGCCGATTTATTGACGTTAATTGTCGTATTAGGCATTATGTTTTGGACAAGTTGGAAACTAACATTGGTGTGTATGACCGTTTTGCCCATACTTATTTTAGGCGCGCGTTGGTTCAAAAACGAAGTCGCTCGTTGGTTTCAAACGGTTCGGAACAGTATTTCAACCATGAATTCCTTTTTGCAGGAGCATATCAGCGGTATGAAAGTTGTTCAAATTTTCAATGCGGAAGCTCAGGAACGTGAGAAATTCAAGGAAATAAACCGTGCTTACACGGGTGCAAACCTAAAAGCCATATTTGCTTATGCTGTGTTTTTTCCTTTCGTTGAAATCATTTCTGCTGCGGCTTTGGGGCTTATGGTTTGGTATGGTTCGCGTGGTGTTATTGAAAACCACATTACTTTGGGCGTTTTGGTTGTTTTTCCTGTTTATTTGAATATGTTGTTTCGCCCAGTTCGGATGTTAGCTGATAAATTCAATACTTTACAAATGGGCATGGTTGCTGCCGAAAGAGTCTTTGATTTGCTTGATGAGGCTGAATTTATTGAAAAAAATGGCTCAAAAAAGGCAGATATACTGAGGGGGGATGTGGCGTTCAAAAATGTTGATTTTAGTTATGATAATGCCAATTACGTCTTGAAAAATGTCAGTTTTGAATTGAAAAGAGGTCAAACTTTAGCTATTGTTGGTTCAACAGGTTCTGGGAAAACGACCATAACAAGCGTTTTATCTCGTTTTTATGAAATACAAAAAGGCTCGATTACGATTGATGGCGTGGATATTCGAGAGTATGATTTGAAGAGTTTACGCAGCAAAGTCGCTGTTGTTTTACAAGATGTATTCCTGTTCAGTGGTTCAGTTTTTGAAAACATTACTTTGAGAGACCCCTCAGTATCCTTAGAAAAGGTAAAGGCTTGCGCCGAAATGATAGGGGCTGCGGAGTTTATAGAACGATTGCCAGGCGGCTACGATTATGAAGTGATGGAACGTGGTGCGACTTTGTCAATGGGGCAAAGGCAGTTGATTTCGTTTGTTCGCGCTCTTGTATTTGACCCCAGCATCTTGATTTTAGATGAAGCAACCAGTTCTATTGACCCTGAAACTGAGGGGGTGATTCAATATGCGATTGAAAAATTGATTGACAAACGCACGTCTATTATCATTGCGCATCGCCTTTCGACCATTCGTCATGCCGATAATGTTTTAGTGATGGATAAAGGAAAGGCGATTGAATTTGGTAAGCATGATGACTTGATACAAATCGAGGGCGGTCGTTATAGAGAGTTGTACGAAATGCAATTTGCTTCAAATGTTATGAGCATGTAATTGATTCACTATCAGTATTTTAGATTGGCTCAGGTATAGTTTACGGAAATAGAATAGGTTTTTGCTTTTTTTTGCAAAAAAAATAAAAAACCTATTCTATTTCCGTCTATTATACCTTGTCCGAACTTCTTAAAAAAAGAAAGCGCAGCTTGGTTAGAGCTGCGCTTTTGGTGTTTTGAAGGAAAATATAACAAATAGTCTAATCGAAATAGAACTCTAATTCAACGCGACGGTCTTGTTGAAGTACGCCTGCATCATTCTTATTTGGATTAGATTGAGTCGCTCCAAAAAACTCTACAATGAGCAGGTTTGGTGAAATACCTCTTGAAACCAAGTAGTTTTTAACGGCATTAGAACGATTGCGCGACAACATTAAGTTGTGCTCTTGATCACCGCGTGCATCCGCATGACCGCTAATTTTCAATTTCCAATCCTTTTTCTTTTTCATGATTGAAATAACATTATTCAAATCACGATAAGATGACGGACGGATAATCCATTTGTCTGTATCAAAATAAAGATTGCGAATGGCAATAGTCAAAGCATCTTGTTCATCTTGACTGACAACCGGGCAACCATTATTTTCTTTTGGACCATAAGTATTCGGGCATTTATCTAACTCATCTGGAATGCCATCTTTATCGCGGTCACCACCAAACGGACAACCTTTGTTCTCTTTTGGACCCGGTGTATCGGGGCAAGCATCGTCCTTATCCATTGTGCCATCTTTATCGCGGTCACTTGTCAATGGACAACCCATGTTTGTCAATGGACCAGCTTCGTCTGGACAAGGGTCAATTTCATCCAAAATGCCATCTTTGTCGCGATCACTGAGGGGGCACCCTTCGTTGCGGGCTGACCCTGGAATGTCTGGACATTTGTCAATATCGTCGCGAATGCCGTCACCATCACGGTCATTGAAGGGGCAGCCTTGATTTGGTTTAGTACCTGGAACGTCAGGACATTTGTCATCTGCATCGCAAATACCATCCTTATCTCTGTCGGGACATAACTCTTTTTTCTCTTCTTTTTCAGGACAACCGTTGTTTTCCTTAGTACCCGGCTCTTTTGGACATTTATCGTCTTTGTCGCAGATGCCGTCTTTGTCTTCATCTTTGCATTGACCACCAAAACGGAAACCAACGGTCACTTCATGGCTGCCAGAACTGACGTTGCTCAACTGCGAAGTCGTCATATCGTAACTGTATGCCGCATACCATTTTGGATATTCAATACCCGCCATAGCGACAACAGCATCTTCAGTCCGATAGCTACCGCCCACCCAAAATTGGTTGTTAAATATACCTCGAATCGAAAAATCAGCTTGTGGCTTGTTATTTTGGGCGTATTTGCCCATTATCGAAGGTTCGAACTTCAATACATCGTTTACTTTTATCGTATAACCCATCATACCATAGTAGTGTCTAACAATTGTTGTCGGGTTTGCAAGCCTCAAAGAAGGGTCATAAATCAACTTTTTTTGATACAATTGCGGTACTGAAATACCTGCAAAAAAACCATCTTGTTGACGGAAATAAAGACCAACGCTCAAGTCTGGAACCCACATACCTGCTTGTCCCGCAAGTATTGTAGGGTCTTGGTCAACAGCAATTTGAGAGAAAACGTTGTCCAATACACTCACCTTGTAATAGCCTCCTGAAACGCCTAAGCTCAAATTGGATTTTGTGCCTATCTTTTGGGTATAAGAAACGATTCCAGAAGCCCCCGTTTTCTTCAATTTACCCGCAACGTCGTTGTAGAAATTGCCGCCTACATTGAAACCCGACTTGCCCATGCGTCCATTGACCATGACAATTTGGGTTTGCGGTTGACCTGACAGACCCACCCATTGTGTCCGATATGTAGCCCGCAAATCAATATGTTCATTTTGACCAATGACTGCTGGATTATAACCGTAGGCATTGACAACATAGTTTGAAAAAAGCGGATATTGTTGTGCCATCCCTTGCCCAACTAAGGTGGTGATGACTATGAATATGTTTAAAATTTTTTTCATTTCATTGTTTTATTTTGCAAATGTGTATTTGCTTTTAATGAAAAATGTTGATGGTTATTTGGGAATTAGTTATTGGTTTATTAGTTAATCAATAACCAATTCTCCAATAACCAATTTCCCAATACCTATTAACGTAGTATGGTGACCGAGCCTTCCCAAACAGTATTCTTATCATCGTTTAGTTTAATGATATAGAAATACGCTGCGGCGGGTAGTTCTTTGCCCTCTTGATTTGTACCTTCCCAATCGTTTGTATAGGCTTTTTTAGTATAAACTATTTGCCCCCAACGGTTGTAAATGAATATCTCATTATTAGGATATTTTTCAATGTTTGCAATGACCCATTTATCGTTGTTGTTATCACCATTTGGTGTGATGACATCAAAAACTTTGAAGGTCGAGGTATTAATACGACACCGACGATTGACAATAAATGAGGTATCTAATCGGCAATTATTAGAATCGAGTATGGCAACGCGATATTGTCCTGCAATTAATGTGGAGATTGTCGAAGTTGTTTCGCCATTTGACCAATTGAGTCTGTAAGGTTTTGTACCTCCGCTGACAGTTAGCTGCAAAGCACCATCTTCATAATCTTTACAAGTTTCGGGTGTCATGACATTGGTAAATGAAATCGAACTGCTGGGTTGGTTGACCACAGTATCCAAGGTGAAAGTACAACCACTTGCATCGGTTGTCGTCACTCGGTAGCGACCTGCTGTTACATTCGAAAGGTTTTGAGTGGTTGCACCATTTGACCAGAGATAGGTTTTTGCTCCAGTGCCACCAATGGACGTTATCGTAATTCCGCCTGTACTTGCATTGCGACATTTGATAGTCGTCACTTGAGCTGTTGCCGAAAAACCAATTTGACTAGCGGCGACATTGACGGTTTTAGCACGACTATCTGCGCATTGTCCGCTAATAACCTTCAAAGTGACGATTTTTAACCCACTTGATGTGTAAATAACACCCGTTGGATTCAACTCGTTAGATGTTTGAGGCACAGCGCCTTCGCCAAAATTCCATTCTACCACCAAGTTAGGTGTCTGTCCCCCTGTGTATTCGAGGTCGAATTTAGTACCGCAAGTAGGTGACTGAAATGGTATAATATTGAAAGCTGGTGTCAAAGGTGGACAGCCTGGTGCATTGCCATTAAACGGCGGTTGTTGAAAACCTTGACGCAAATAACCTGCTGTGGTCGGGCTTGACGGATGTAAAACATTGCAGCCTGGACAGCTTCCTGCCGTCCAACTGACTCTAAATGGCGCAAAAGTTTTTAATGAGCCAATGCTTGTTAAAGTTGAGCGTTTGATTTGCTGGGCTTTAACGGCATGTATGCCAAAAGTCAGTATTAATAAAATTGTTATTATTTTTTTCATTGCTCAAAAATTGATTTCAAACTGTTGTTTTTCAAAATATACCCCCCTCAGTATAAAGGGCGTTTTTTCCTAAAAATGTTCAGTTTTTGACTTAAAAAATGAATTTTCAGAAGATTAAGTATAAGAAATCAATCTTATTTTTGGAGCAAATATCCTGTAACATAGAAACTACCGACATTGGTTAATCCTTTGCGTATTTTTTTACCTTCTGGAATAACGACAACACGTGGTGATGAACTCGAACCTGTAAAGAAGCTGTAATTCGTTCCATCAATCAAAAAAGACATATCACGCGAACCATTCGTTCCACTTTTTATGATGAGAGATTTACCTGTTGGAACAGTATATTCGGATGATGCATCCGAGAAGTCAAGCATAAGCGGTTCTGCATATTTTTGATTGTCAATCAAGAGACCACTACAAAAACAACTTTGAATCGTCTTGCCAGTCGGAATAATGGGCATTCCCGGCTCAATAAGGATGTTTTTTCCATCTGACATCACAATTGGATTGTTGACGGCTGTGATAAAGAGGGTTCTTCCGAAAGGTACTGTAAAATTAGATGTTATTAAAACGGCTTCACCTTGAACCCCATATGGAAATTCAATGGTTGCACCCGGTGCTCTTAAAGGAGTTGTCGAAAAATTAACTTGATCAAACTGTCCATTGTTTTTTGATAATTTCAATGTACTGGTAAGTGTATCATAAGTCATCGTCTGAATCTCATTTGTAGGGTCTTTATCACGATCATCCAAGGCTGTTTGTGCTGTAACCGCCGTTTGCGCACTCACTGCCGTTTGTGCTGAAACAGCTGTTTGCGCACTAACTGCCGTTTGGGCACTGATAGCTGTGTTTGCTCTGCGCGAGCTATCTGCTAACCAAGCAAATTGCGCGGTATCTGAACGACGTGCCGTAATCGCACTGATAGCCGTTTGCGCTGAAATAGCTGTTTGCGCACTGATAGCTGTGTTTGCTCTACGTGAACTGTCTGCCAACCAAGCGAAAGTCGCTGTATCAGAACGGCGTGCTGTATTTGCTGTAATAGCCGTTTGTGCAGTAACTGCATTTTGTGCATTGACTGCTGTTTGAGCCGTGATAGCAGAATTAGCCGTAATGGCTGTTTGTGCACTAATAGCAGTGTTTGCTCTACGTGAACTGTCCGATAACCAAGCAAATGCGGCTGTATCTGAACGACGAGCCGTTAAAGCGACATTAGCCGTGAGTGCATTATTGGCGGTTAAAGCGGTCACTGCAATACGTGCAGAATCAGCATAAGCAGCAGAGCTGGACTTGTCGGCATAAAGGGCATAAGGGACAGAAACCATTTGGTTTGTACCCATTAAGACGTAATTGTTGCCGCCTGTAATGTCCATTTCTATTTTAAGATAATACTTGTCTGCGCCCCATTTGATGTTATTAAATGTGGTTTGCGCACCACTCACACGGGAGCCTGAGCCAATTTGTAGGTCGAACAAACCAAAGCCATCGGTCAGAAGGGAATGAACTTCAACCCATTCTTCAGAGCCAGCGGTTGACCCCTTCAAAATGGATAGTCTAACTTTAATGGATTGGCTAACTAATTCGTTACCACGCGTATCCGTAGCAACTGCTTGATAGCAAATGGCTTGTGGCACTTGAGCTGAAAGCGTTAAAGTTGTTGTGAAAAACAAGAGTAAAGTGATAAATTTTTTCATTAGAAGAATTCTTTTAATTAATAATATTTTTGCACTGTGAACTATAAACTGAATAAAACTTTGATGACATTCAAATACGCTAACCTTTATTGGTTAGTTACATAAGCCAATAAAAAAACATGCAAATACGTTACTTTTTTTTAAACATTTCGTTCAATGAAAAGGTAATTTGTTGATTGTCAACAGTTTGCAAGCAGTGTAAATGATTATTGTTTTAAAGCGTAGTATTGTTGGCTTGTAATAGTTTCGGTAAGAAAATTCTTTAAATCGTGTTTGTAGGGGCAAAGATGTGTATTACTATAAATATAACAAAATTTTATCTTTAAAAATTTATAATAAAAAAAACGTCAGTGTGAAAACACACTGACGTTTCAACGAAAGGACACAATTTTTTGCTAAAAATTATCTTCAAATTTAATGCTTTTATTGCACAAAGTCAATAGGTCATCAAAAATTATCTATGAATTAACACGATTAGGGTAGTGGCATCGGCTTTTGTTATCAAAGCTTGACGGTCGCAATCACCCCCACCATAACTATAATGTAAAGAACGCGTCTACCCATCAACTGTAATACTGCGTTTTCCGGGGACTATCCAAGGACAGATTGTTTTGTGAACGATGGGCAACTCAATAACGCTGCTATAAGATTTATCTTTTCGATTAACACCTGAACAATTGCCCGAAACAGACCATATATCATCTAACTGTGTGCGTGTCAAATAACCTTGTGTGCGTGTAACGATATGCGTTGCAGTCCAAGTTGTTGTCTCTCTATTCCCAAAGGTGATTTTCGTATCTGTTGCAGTGCGTGTATAAGTTGGTTGACTGCTGCTGAGTCCTGTGTTTTTCCAAGTTCGTGTACCTTCAATTTTGGTACTGTAAAGTCACTATTATACATTACGGACACAGTTGCATTAAGTTTCGAAAGTGTGTCACTAAAATTAATAATTATTTTTTTTTAACAAACCATAGTTTCTATAACGTCAGAACTCAATAACTTTGCCCCAATGGAAAATACGCGCATCATATCTGAAGGTACTCAATTCGACTTAACAATCGAACGGCTTTGTTATCAACTTATTGAAGATTACGATGATTTTCAAAATACCTGTATCATTGGCATACAAACAGGCGGTGTTCAGTTGGCAGAACGTTTGATTGAAAAATTAGACGATATACTGAGGGGTACTGATATTCCTTTTGGCAAACTCGATATTACTTTTTACAGGGACGATTTTAGGACTTCTTTCAAACCGCTTGCAGCAAACGTCAATGATATGCCCTTCATTATTGCCAATAAAAAGGTTATTTTGGTTGATGATGTCTCATACACAGGGCGTTCCGTGCAAGCCGCTTTGTCTGCCTTAAATCATTATGGTCGCCCAGAATCCATTAAATTACTCGTCTTGGTTGACCGTCATTTCAACAGGCAATTGCCGATTCAACCCGATTATATAGGTATAAGCATTGATGCCTTAGACGAAGCCTATGTCAGAGTTGATTGGGCAACAGAAGAAGAGGCAGATAAAATCTTACTTTTTCCTCAAAAACAAAATTAAAAGTTATAAGTGAAAAGTGATAAGTAATAGTGTATCGCTTTTCACTTATAACTTATAACTTATAACTTATCACTTATAACTTATCACTTATAACGCAGTCGTAGTTCCTGCGTGTAAAAAATTAAAACACACCTATCATGGTTTATCTCACACGTGTCGAACGGTTCAATGCCGCGCACAAACTTTGGGTCGCTGATTGGAGCGCAGAAAAAAACATCGAAGTTTTCGGAAAATGTTCAAACAAAAACTGGCATGGTCACAACTATACCTTGTTTGTAACTGTTAAAGGACAGCCGCATCCGCAAACAGGTTTCATCATTGATGCCAAAAAATTGGGCAAACTCATCAAAGATGTTGTGACCGAAAAATTGGATCATTCTAATCTGAATTTGGACGTTGATTTTATTCCAAAACACCTCCAACCGACGACTGAAAATATGGTCATCCTAATTTGGCAACAACTGGAACAGTACATTATAGCTGAAGGCGCACAGTTACATTGTGTTAAATTGGTAGAAACAGAAACCATTTTTGCGGAATATTATGGGGAAGCATAGTCTCTAATAGTGAGTAAGCAAAGCTATTTGTTTATGCTAAAATAATCTTAAACTATTTAAAATCAATAGTTTGTAGTAATACTTACACTGCAAATGCCCACAACGACACATGACATCTACTGATTTTACAAATTATTCAAAAGTGGAGAAATACAACAAAGAAACGACGCAAGACATTGCGGATTTTTATACTGACATACTAAGCAAATTAGGGGAAGACCCTAATCGTGAAGGTTTGGCAAAAACACCTGAACGTGTCGCAAAAGCCTTACAATTCCTCACGAGTGGCTACAAACAAGATGCAGCTAAAATACTGAGGGGGGCTATGTTCAAAGAGGATTACAGCGAAATGGTCATCGTCAAAGACATTGAATTGTATTCTATGTGTGAACACCACATACTGCCGTTTTTTGGCAAAGCGCATATAGCCTATATTCCCAATGGTTATATCGTTGGATTGTCAAAAATTCCACGTATTGTTGATGTTTTTGCCCGCCGTTTGCAGGTTCAGGAGCGATTGACGCAACAGGTTCTTGATTCTATTCAAGATACGTTACAACCTTTGGGTGTGGCAGTCGTCATTGAAGCTCGCCACATGTGTATGATGATGCGCGGCGTTCAAAAACAAAATTCTGCAACCACAACGTCTGCGTTCACAGGCGTTTTTAAAGATGATGAAAAAACAAGAAATGAGTTTTTAAAGCTTATTTCATCACATTTACATTGATTGGTGGGTTGGTTATTGGTTATTAGGGATTGGTTATTCATACTAATCCCTAATAACCAATAACTAATCCCCAATAACCAATAACCAACAAATGAGTAAAAAAATACGCACGGGTGTTGTTTATTCAACGAATCCAGATTTCGATTATCAATACGAAAATACTGAGGGGGTAGCTGAAGACTTGCCAAAAGGGCAACAAAAACTCCGTATCCATCTCGAAAGATTGAAAGGCAATAAAGACGCAACCGTCATACGGGGCTTTGTTGGTACAACTGAAACATTAGATGCTTTGGGCAAAATGCTGAAAACAAAATGTGGCGTAGGCGGTTCAGTCAAAGACGGTGAAGTGTTGATACAAGGCAATCAGCGCGACAAAGTGCTGCAACTGCTTATAACTGAGGGGTATAGCCAAACAAAAAAAGCAGGTGGTTGAGTATCAATAATGCATTTTTGTCATGCTGAACACAGTGAAAGCATCTAAATTGACTAATTTTTCAACAAAGACGATAAGACACCTTGTGGAGTCTTATCGTCTTTGTACTTTTAGTCTTAGAATCTTATTTTTATTTACTTTACCAAAATTTTCTTTCTATTGAAAATTCAATTTGAAAAATATATAATTGACAATCAATTGTTTACAAAAAACGATAAACTACTCGTTGCCGTAAGTGGGGGAATGGACTCTGTTGTTTTATGTCAACTTTTGTACCTCAATGGCTATCATTTTTCAATTGCGCATTGCAATTTTCAATTACGTGGTGAAGAATCTAATGCCGACGAAACGTTTGTAAAAACATTAGCAGACAATTGGAAAGTACCTTTTTATTCAAAGAAATTTGATACCAAGCAGTATGTTTTGGAGAATAAAATCTCAACACAAGTGGCTGCGCGTGACTTGCGTTACACATGGTTTGAAGAGTTGCGCAATAGCTTAAATTATGACTATGTATTAACGGCACATCATGCTTCTGACAATATCGAAACTGTTCTTTACAACTTCGCAAAAGGCTCTGGATTGTTGGGTTTAACAGGCATAAAACCTAAAAACAAAGCCATAGTTCGCCCGCTTTTATGGGCAAAAAGAGAGGAAATTGAGTCGTTTTTAAAGACTGAAAACCTGCCGTTTCGAGAGGATTCTTCCAATGTTTCCGATAAATACGCACGAAATAATATTCGGCATCATATCATTCCTGTTTTCAAACAACTCAATCCCAATTTTGAAACAACCGCAAACGAGACGATTAAACGGCTGGCTGAAACACAGGAATTATTCGATTTTTTTATCCAAAATATAAAAAAAGAAATAGCACATTTATTTGATAATCAACTGTTTATTGATAAAAATAAACTAAAAACATACCCCTCAGTATCAACGGTACTTTTTGAGTTATTAAAGGAATTTGGTTTCAATAATGACCAAGTTGCGAAAATATTAAAAGAAGATGATTTCAAAATTGGGACTTTGTTTTACACTCAAACGCATAAATTATTGATTGACCGTACGCATTATATTGTAGCACCACAAACAGAACAAGTAGGAAAAGAAGTATCGGTTATAATTCAAAAAGAAGATATTTCAATAAAAGGCAACGATTTTGAACTCATTTTAAATCATTTTAAGGGAAAACAAAGCACATTTTCTGAAAATCCAAATATTGCTTTATTTGATGCTGATAGGCTTTCGTTTCCCTTAATTTTGCGAAAATGGCATGAAGGTGACCGTTTTCAACCTTTAGGTATGGGCGGAAAAAGCCAGTTGTTGAGTGACTTTTTCAGGCTTCAAAAATTGTCCATTTTTGACAAAGAGAAAGTGTGGATTTTAGAAACAGCCCACAAGCAAATTTGTTGGATTGTTGGTTTTCGGATTGATGAAAGATGTAAAATTACTGAGGGGTCAAAATCATTTGTCAACATTGAAATTAAATTGTTTCATTGAAGAGGAATAGACGAATACCGTTTTTTCTAGTAATTTTGCTTCTGTAAAACAATCACATTTAAAATACAACTCATGGAAGAAAATAAACTTAAACGCATTTTATCACTTGATGGCGGCGGTATTCGGGGTATTTTAACAAGCAAAGTTTTAGAGGCGTTAGAAGAAAAAGTGAATGACCAATACGCTAAAAAGCATGGTGCACCCCGCGAAAAACCCATCCGTTTAGGCGAGTATTTTGACATGGTTGCAGGTACTTCGACGGGTGGTATTTTGGCGTGTATCCTACTTTGTCCAAGCGACGACGACCCTACATATCCGAGGTTTTCAGCAAGTGAAGCCGTTAATTTATACTTGAAAAATGGGAAAGATATTTTCAAACCAACTTGGTACGGACGTTTACCCGGCTTTTTAGAAGGTATTGGCGGTTCAAAATTTGGCGATATGAGTATAGCAGATGTGCTAAAATCTTACCTAAAAGAGACCCGTTTAAGCCAAATGATGAAGCCCTGTCTTATCACAAGCTACGATATTCAAGAGCGTCAAGCTGTTTTTTTTACGTCGCATGATGCCTTAAAAAAAGAGAGTAAGGATTTTCCACTTTGGCAAGTTTGCCGTTCCACATCTGCCGCACCGACCTATTTTCCACCCGCAACAGCACGTGCTGGCGATGATTTTTTAATGCATACAATTGACGGCGGTTTGTTTGCCAACAACCCTTCGATGTGTGCTTTTATTGAAGCTCTAAAAATATTCCGCGATGATTCGCAACGGCTGATTGGTGCAGACCGCATAATGATTGTGAGTATTGGAACGGGCGAAATAAAGACGAAATACCTGTTTTCAGATGCCAAAAAATGGGGCGTTTTGAGGTGGGTGAAGCCAATTATTGATATTATGATGACGGCTGTCTCTGAAACGGTGGACTATCAGTTGATGAAATTATACAAAACGATAGACTGTTCTGATCAATATTATCGTATTATGCCCGAATTGGGTGATGCGAACCCTGCATTGGACGATATTAGTGCTAAAAACTTAGAGGATTTACGACAAGCGGGCATCAAAACGGCTAATATGCATGAAGATAAATTAACAAAAATTGCTCAAATGTTGGTTGACAATCATTGAATCAACACGTATCTGATACCTCAATGTTCGGTGCAAGCAAAAAAAGCCCCGTTCTTGGATTAATCAAAAGGAAGTAACTTGACATTACATCAATTGTGTTAATATATTTTCTGCAATTTCAAAAAAATTTAAAAAATTAAATTTTCAAATAACTTACATATTATTATGCTTTCAAGTAAAGACTACTCTAAAATGACGCTTGAAGAATTAGTGTCAGAAGAGAAAAAAATGAACGCACAAAAAATCACAACTGCTGTGTTCATAGGTGTGCTAATTGGCATTGCTGTTTATTCTGCGATACATAAAGGTTTTGCCCTTCCTATTATTTTGCTAATTTTTTCTTTTCTGATTGGTTTTAGGAATTCACAAAACATGAAGAGCATTCAAGCGGAAATAAGCCGAAGAGATACTGTTAGTAATTAACCCCTCAGTAATGCGCACTAAACACAAACCCAATGCGGGGCAGCACAGGCGCAAGTACTTCTCGTATCCGATATGTTTTTAAACAAAAATAATATATGAAAATCACCGACATTCCAAAAATCAAACACGCCGATAGTGGCAATTTTTTCCTCATCGCTGGACCTTGTGCGATTGAAAGTGAGGAATTAGCCATTGAAATTGCAGTCCGTGTGTCCGCTATTTGCGATAAATTAAAGATTCCTTATATTTTTAAAGGCTCTTATCGCAAAGCAAATCGCTCACGAATTGACTCGTTTTCAGGCATTGGCGATGAAAAAGCCTTGAAAATTCTTCAAAAAGTAGGTCGTACTTATCACTTGCCGACGACGACGGATATTCACACGGAAGAAGAAGCGGCAATGGCAGCCGAGTATGTTGACATTCTCCAAATACCTGCTTTTCTATGTCGTCAAACGAATCTTTTAATCGCTGCTGCCCAAACGGGCAAGATTGTTAATATCAAAAAAGGACAATTTGCGAGTAGCGAAACGATGGCTCATGCGATGCAAAAAGTCATAGATTCAGGTAACGAAAAAGTACTGTTAACTGAACGCGGAAACACTTTTGGCTACCAAGATTTGGTCGTTGATTATCGTAATATTCCAGAAATGCAGCAACTCGGCGCATCGGTCATCATGGATTGTACACATTCGTTGCAACAACCCAACTCTAAATCAGGTGTGACAGGCGGTAAGCCTGCTTTGATAGAAACGATTGCACGAGCTGCCGTTGCCGTTGGTGTTGATGGTTTGTTTATTGAAACGCATCCAAACCCCTCAGTAGCGAAGAGCGATGGGGCAAATATGCTGCCTTTGGATAAATTAGAAGGATTGTTAGAGAAGTTGGTCAGAATTAGACAAGCGATTCTTTGATTAAGTATAGTTATTTTTTAGACCACAGATTGGACTGATTGAACAGATTGTCACTGATTTAAAGAAAAAATCAGTGACAATCTGTTCAATCAGTCCCATCTGTGGTCTATGCGGAGTCGTTACGATTAAGAATAGCCTTGTATTTTATAAACAGCATACCCAATCCATTCTTTGATGAAGACTTCCCAATTCCTAATCAAATCAGGATTTGGTATCAGCCAAGTTTGTGGTTGAAGGGTCAATCGGTCGGCTGTGAAATGCGCAGGGAAAGGTTGAGCATTG
Organism: Saprospiraceae bacterium; assembly: GCA_043772905.1. Classification (GTDB taxonomy): domain Bacteria; phylum Bacteroidota; class Bacteroidia; order Chitinophagales; family Saprospiraceae; genus JAAFJT01. The sequence continues at coordinate 19,056 of JAYVFS010000301.1, forward strand.
ATGCCTATTTTTTTGAAACAGCCAATAGCACGTGGTATGTGAAATGCAGAAGTAAAAACCAAGGTCTTAACATTTATAAAACCTTGGTTTTCAAGGAGTCGTTTTGAGAAAACAGCATTTTCACGTGTGTTGCGCGATTGGTTTTCAATCAATAAATCTTCAGATTTAACACCAATATCAAGCAAATATTTTTGAGCTAAGTTGGATTCTGGATAAGATTCACCAAACATTTTACCGTCACCACCACTTATCAAAAGCTTTTTAACAATGCCTCGTTTGTACAACTGTATGGCATCTGTTAGGCGATTGGCGGCAAAAGACAAGTTCAAACGGTCTTCAGCATACGTTCCACCTTTGGTATAACCGCCCAAAACGATACCGACATCAAACGTATCCCGCAATGCATTCATAGGAATCGGCTCTGCTTCCCAAGCATGAAACACCCGATTGCCTAAAAATGGATTTGTTATCAAAACTAAGAGCGCAAAGCACCCCCTCAGTATGCGCCGCTTTCGACGTGCTTTTTTAGTGAAAATGGCGAAAATGGGCAGCCCTATCAACCAATTCAAGGGTTGCAAGAGAAAATAGAGGAGTTTGGAAAGTATAAAGAACATAATTGAGATTTACCAATATGGAGAATTATTGAACAACTGCTCAATGAAATAACTAAAAATTCTGGGTTCTAAAGCAATTGTAACAAGCATACCCGCAATAGCCCCAAAAAAGTGTGCATCGTGACCAATATTGTCATTCGAGTTGCGACTTGCCCACTGTTCATAAGCCATATACAAAACGCTGCCGACAATGGCACGGAAAGGAATAATGCCATACAAAGCCATTTCAGCCCAAGGATTGAACAAAATATATGCAAATAAAACGCCTGAAACGCCACCCGATGCCCCTACTGCCGTATAATGAGGACTGTCCTTATGCTTGAAAAAAGTGATTAAATCGCCCGCAACAATAGATGTTAGATACATTAAAAGGAACAAAAAACTGCCAGCCATTGCGCCAAAAAGTCCTTGATATATACTTTCGACAGCTCCACCAAATTGATAAAAAACGAACATATTGATGCCCAAATGAAGGTAATCAACGTGCAAAAAACCCGAACTTATCCAACGATAATACTCCTTGTGGCGATGTTCGATGTAGGGACTGTGCTTGAATTTATCAAAAACAGCAGGGTTGCTAAAGGCTTGCATTGAAAACAAGACAGTGACGATAACGATGATGAGCGTAACGGACATATTGAGTGATTAAAAGAGTGATTAGGTAATTGGGTGAATTTTTCACAAAACTAATAAAATTTATGAGGTGTCAATTATTTTTGACAAAATCCCATGCCCGATATTCTGCCCAAGTATGCTCACGGTCATTTGGCAACATAAATCCGCAATGACCGCCTTGTAGTGGCGTTTCAAGATGAATAAACTTGTGTTTTTCAGCTAATTGTATGGGCGAACATTCAGGCGTAAGCATCGGGTCGTTTTGGGCTTGAACAATGAGAGTAGGTATCTTCAATTTGGGAATAAAATTGAGTGCAGAGCCTTTTTCATAAAAATCATCAATACTCTTATAGCCGTTTATTTTGACGAAAAAGAGATTTTGTTGCTCTTCCCACGTTTTGGCTTGTTCCACTTCTTTTAAACTCAAAAGTTCAGGGAAATGCTGTGCCTTAATTTTTACTTTTGGTAAAATACCTTTTTTGAAATACGCCTTATATATATAACGTGAAGGATAGTCCAAAATCGCCGTAGAAGTGCGCATTTCAAGCGGCGCACTGAACGCAACGACCTTTTTTACTGAGGGGTGCTGACTGACTGCTGCAAATTTCAAGGACACATTGCCGCCCATAGAATAACCGATTAGGACGACCTCATCGTAGTTTTTTTTCTGCAAAGCATAATTTAAAACCGTCTCGATGTCACCGATTTCACCATGATTGTAGAGTCTAAACGTTCGATTCATCTCGCCGCTGCATGAACGACAGTTCCATGAAAGCACATCCCAACCGTTTTTTGCAAATATTTTTGCCGTGCCAAGCATGTAAGGGCGGTTAGAATCTCCCTCCAAACCATGTGTTAGAAGAACTAATTTGCGGCTTTTCGTGTCTATCCAATCCAAATCGAGGAAATCATTGTCCGTGGTTGTGATACGTTCACGTTCATATTTTACGCCAGTAACTTTGCGATATGCGGGGAAAATGGACTGTAAATCGCCATTAAACTGCATGAAAGGGGCTTTTTTGTAAGAAGAATGTCTTAAATTAGGCATAATTATAAAATGTATGAAATTTTTTATGTGTTATTAATTGAATCCTATGAAACAGAAATCGCCCAAAATTGGGTAGGCGCAAAATTACGTTTTGTTTGTATAAAAAATATATAGTTTGTAGGGTATTGCGAAAGTCAATAGAAGGGGCGTATCTTTGTGTCATAATTCAGTTGAAATGTCACAGAATTAATTTAGGGCGACTCACTCAACAAAAAAGCATCAACACACCAATCAAATTTGACAAAAACGCAAGTCCCAAGATATAGCTACGGAATGCCGTAGCATAAATTTAATTTTTAAATGGTTATGAGTATTGCTGTCAAAGTCGGGAAGACTTCCGAGTTTTCCTGACTTTTAGACGGTTTTTCTCAAAAAAAGGGCGATGGTTTTAAACCGTCGCCCTTTTTTATTTTAACTTTCACGTTTCTTTAACGATTGATTTTGTTCAAAAAACTACCTTTGTGCGTCGAAAGTCCGATAAATTATTCCAATTATTTTAATTCAATTAAAAAATGAAAAAAATTCTCTTGACTTTTGCTGCGGCAATGATGCTTGTAGTAAATGTCTTTTCACAAGATTCAAATCAAAAAATGGATTCAGTAAGTTACAGCTTGGGCGTTTTGTTCGCTCAAAATTTCAAAAATGGCGAAAACGTCAAAATTGACGCAGCGTCAATGGCAAAAGGCTTCGAGGAAGCAATCAAAGGTACAGAGGTGATAAAAGCCGAAGCTGCCAATCAAATTTTCAGCAAATATATGCAAGAAGCCAGCAAAGGTAAGTTTCAAGCAACCATCGAAAAATGCCAAAGTTTCCTTGCGGATAATGGCAAACGTGCAGGTGTGAAAACAACTGCAAGTGGTTTGCAATATGAAGTTATCAAAGCGGGTACGGGTGCCATGCCGAAAGCAACGGACAAAGTAACCGTTCATTATCACGGCACTTTGCTCAATGGAAAAGTCTTTGACAGTTCTGTTGAACGTGGTCAACCGATTGATTTTCCTGTCAATGGCGTTATTCAAGGCTGGCAAGAAGGTTTGCAATTGATGCCTGAGGGTTCAAAATGGAAATTTTTCATTCCTTCTGAACTTGCATACGGTGAGCGTGGTGCAGGTGGCGATATCGGTCCTTACGAAGCCTTGATTTTCGAGGTGGAATTGATTAAGATTAACCAGTAATTTAATGATGAATGATAAATGATGAGTGATGAATCTTACCCCTCAGTAATATTTGTTATTCATCATTTATCATTTATCATTCATCATTAATATGAGAATAGATATTATTTCAGTAGTACCTGAACTGTTAGACAGCCCGTTTCAGCACTCCATAATGAAACGCGCGCAACAAAAAGGCTTGTATGAAGTCGTCGTACACAATCTTCGAGACTACGGTATTGGTCGGCATAAACAAATTGACGATTATCAATTTGGCGGTGGTGCAGGAATGGTCATGAAAATTGAACCCATAGCGAATTGTATCAACGACCTAAAAGCCCAACGCTCCTACGACGAAGTGATATTTTTGACCCCAGACGGCAAAAAATTTGACCAACCCATGGCAAATCGCCTATCTATGTATAACAATCTCATTCTTTTATGTGGACATTATAAAGGTATTGATGAACGCATTCGAGAACATTTTATCACTTTGGAGGTTTCTATTGGAGACTTCGTTTTGAGTGGTGGCGAGTTAGCGGCAGCCGTCATGGTGGATGCGATTGGTCGTTTGATTCCAGGCGTTTTAGGTGATGAAACTTCTGCTTTGTTCGACTCGTTTCAAGACAACTTGCTTGCGCCGCCTGTTTATACACGTCCTGAAGAATACAATGGTTGGCGCATTCCAGATGTTTTGAAATCAGGACATGAAGCTAAAATAAACGATTGGCGTTATGAAGAGTCCATAAAACGAACAAAAGACCGCCGCCCAGATATGTTAGAAGATTAATCCGTTATTTGTCGGTTTTAAATGGGTTTTTGACATATTTTTCAAAAAATAACGTTAAAGAATCCAAGCGACCCCTCAGTATTTCCGATGATTTATCTAAATTTGTCTCTTTCAAAAAAAACAGATTGATAAAAAAATAAATATTATTAAAATAAAATTTGAATAGCAATGAAAAATCTCATTAAAGGCTTCATTTTCGCCTCTTTCGCTTTATCTTTTGCCGCTTGCAAAAATGATAAACCCACAACAGAAACTGTTAATACAACGGAAGCTACCGCAACAACAGAGCCTACTGCCGTATCAACAACTATGGCTACGCCTGAAGCGTCAACTGAAACCCAAGCTGCACCTTCTTCAGGTGTCGCCTCTGTTTCTAAAGCAGCAATTGAACCAGTTAAACCTGCCTCCGCTCAGACAACACCTGCTGCATCTGCAACACCAGCACCTGCGGGAAAGTCAACATCGATTAAATTTACAGAAACGAGCTATGCTTGGGGAAGTGTAAATGAAGGCGATAAAATGACTCATATTTTTAAATTCAAAAATACGGGTACAAATGACCTTATCATCAGCGATGCACACGGTTCTTGTGGTTGCACAGTTCCAGAATGGCCTAAAGAGCCTATCAAAGCAGGCAAAAGCGGTGAAATAAAAGTCGTTTTTGACTCAAAAGGCAAACCGGGTGACCAACAAAAAACGGTTACATTGACGGCTAATACAGATCCTGCTAATACCGTTTTGACGATTAAAGGTGCTGTAAAACCTGCTGCTCAATAATTGTTTAGTATCACTTTTTAAGTAAAAAAAGCCATTTCGTACTACGAAATGGCTTTTTTTACTTAAAAATATTCATCATTCACCATTTCCTATCCGATTACTAATTCAACTTGACTGCCACCACTATCCGATAAAGTGACTTGCAAATATCGCTCAATCTCCATACGCATATCCTCGACGTGCGAAATCACGCCCACAATACGGTTTTCTTTTTGCAACGCTTTTAACGCTTCAAAAACCTTTTGCAGCGATTCACTATCGAGTGAACCAAAACCTTCATCTAAGAAAAAGAAATTTTGGCGCGCCTGATGCCGACTTTGGATATGGTCACTTAAAGCCAACGCCAAACACAAAGAGGCTTGAAACGTTTGACCGCCCGACAAGGTGCGTACATCGCGTAGTTGACCACCATTGAGCATATCACGCACAATAAAACTGTTATTATCTGTGATTTCAAGGCGTAATTGTTGTTTTGTCAATAACATAAATCGCTCATTAGCGGCATTGATGATGCTTTGTAAAAAGACAGAACTGGCATAATTGACAAAACCACTGCGTTGAAACAGACCCCTCAGTATGCGAAGGTTTTCCCCACGATGTTCACATACATTTAAGATTTTTTCCGTTTCTTGGCGCTGTTGCAACCGATTGCTCATGTCCTTGATGTCACGATTCAATTCGCCAATAATTTGGTTTTGCATTTGAATGTTTTTCTCAATACTTTGAATTTCAATAATTAACGCATGGTGGTTTTCAGAATTATATACCTGACCTTTGAGCTTTTCATTCAATTCAGTCAGCCGAGCCGAAACAAGTAGTTTCTGATTTTTATATTCATCCAGTTTTTGACGCTCTTCTGATACATTCAAATTCGTTGCTAAAATGCGTTCAACTATTTCAAAGTTTTCAAAAGGAAAGGCTTTCAATTTGTCATTCAATTCCGAAACAAGAGCCGTTTGATTTGCTACTAATGTATTTTGTGCTTGTACCAAAGTATCAATATTCCCCCTCAGTATTTGCCCTTCAGATTGACATTTTTGGATTTGTTTTTCTAAACTTTGAAATTGAGTTTCAATCGTAATGTATTGTTTTTCAAGGTCTTCCGCCGATTTTTTTAATTCAGATTCAGATTTTGTTCGCCAATCCTCAAAATTTAAAACTTCGATTTGTGTTTTTAAAACTTGAATAGCGGATTCTTGAGCCGCCGCATCTGCTTGTATATTGCTTAATTCCTTTCGATATCGCTCAATATCCCCCTCAGTAATTTCTTTGTTTTTGCTGATTTTCCGCAAATCATCTTCAAGTTTTCGCATTGTATTATCAAAATCGGTGGCAGCTTGAATCGCTTTTTCAACAGCCCCAAAGTCGTTAGATGAAAAAGATTGCCAAGCGAATTTTTGATAATGTGCTTCTAATTTTTGTTTTCCTTCACTCAAAACAGCTTCAATGTTTTGTCGGGCAAAAGTTTCATTATTGAAATTAATATTGAGCGTAATGAGTTGATTTTCAATATTTTCTAACGTTTGTATTTCTTTTTTATGCTGTGCCAAACGAGCGTCTAAACTTTTTAAAGTGGAACGCACTTCACTGATTTGCATCAAAGAAGGATGATGCGTTGCACCGCACAAAGGGCAAGGGTCACCTTCCCCAAGAGCCGTTGCCAACGATTCCAATTTTTCAGCCGCTTTTAGGTGCAATTGTTCATGTCGAATCTGTTCGTTTTCCGTTTTCAAATCAGATAATTTCAACTTAACTTCTGCAAAAATATCTGAAATTTTGGTTTCTGTTGACAACTGAATATTGAGCGATGGCAAATCTTTCCAAACGATAATAGATTTAGATTTATCAATTCCTACCAATTTTTCATCAAGTCCTTTTCGCTCATTTTCCAATCGCACAATTTCTTTTTGTAAATTAAAACTTTCTGAAAACCAATCTTTTACAGCATTCAGAACACTTAAATTCGGTTGGTTTTCCCGCAAGGTGACGCGTTGTTTTTCAATTTCAGCCGTTGCTATTTTGTATTTTTCAAGCGATTGATTTTTATCATTCAAATGAATATTGCCTTTGGCAAGTCGTGCTTCAAGTTTCGCTACTTCGGATTCGGCAACTTGAATACGCAGGATTTTCAGGGCTTCTTCAGCTTGCTTTTTGAGGTTTTCACGCTGCGCATACTGAGGGGTCAAGTTTTCTTTTGAAAAGTTCAATTTTTCTAACAAAACATTGTTATCTTCAAACTTTTGACTTTTAGTTTCTAATTCAGCCTTGTTTTTAGATAAATCAGCCGCTAATTTTTTGCGATTTTCAAACAGGTTTTTAAAGGTCAAAAAAACCATTTCATAGTCTTCCATCTGCTTTTGAAGACCTAAGAAATGCGCTTCAAGGGCAGCTAATTCATCATGCCGTTTTTGGTTTTGTTGCCATTGTTCAAAATCAACTTTAAGCTGTTTTAAGTCATTTTCAGTTTTTCTGTTTTTGTCAAGTTCGATTTGTTGTTTACTTATATCTGTTTGTAATTCAGCAAGTTGTGCTTTTTTAGTCTCAATGTCTTCTGATTTTATATCGCCAATTTGAGTCAATTGACCTTTTAAACCTTGAATTGTTGAATCATTTTGAATCAATAAAACCTTAACTTTCGGCTCTAATTCATAGCGTTCCAAACCGAATAATTCACGCATCATCCGTGCCCTTTCGGTATCGCCTAATTGCAAAAAATCTTGAAAAGTGCCTTGCGGAATGATGATTGTTTTTTTGAAATCATCGGGTTTCAAACCAATCAGTGCTTCAGCCGTTTCGATGTCAATAGGCTTAAAATCACCTTCGATAAGTTCAAAAAAAGCAGGTTGTTTAACTTTTACGTCATTGAATTTTTTGCTGTTTCGACTACCAGAAACCTTACTCCGATATAATTTACCTTCTATTTCAAAATCAAAAACAATCAATAATTCGTCGCTACGCAAATTCAAAATATTGTAGTTGCGTCCTACCTTACCCATACGTTCCACTTCACCATACAAAGCGAGCATGATGGCTTCCAAAATAGAGGACTTGCCTGCACCGACATTGCCAAAAATGCCGAACAGATGGCTCTTCGTGAGTTCTTCAAAATCAATCGTTTGTTCCGTTTGGTAAGAGTACAAACCTTTGATAGTCAATAATTTAGGTATCATAGTTTTTCGTTTTCAGTTTCAACTGCTAATACTTCTTGGAAAAGTAGTTTCAAATCCTCATTCGGTTCTTGATTTTTTTCACGTTTGAAATAGTCCCAAAATAGTTCCTCAATGCTTTTATCTAGGTCAATATTTTTAGAAATATGAAGCGCATTTACGTCATGAATTTCAGGTCTAATTTCCACAATACCTTTATGAGCTGCCCGAAGTTGTTGTGTTATTAAAGGGTTCAAATAAGTGTTAGAAACAATCGTGATTTGCACTAAATCATTTGGATATTCAGAAAGCCAAGCAACAGCTTCATCAATATCTTCAAAACGACCCCGTAGCAATTTTTTATTTTTAGTCAGTTTAATGCGTTGATAATCAACAGGTTGGTTGGGTTTTGCTTCGATAAGCATGACATATTTTTCTTGATTGTCTTCATTGAAACTAAACGCCAAAGGGCTTCCCGAATAGACAATAGGGCAGGGCATGGAGTCAATCACTTGCTGCCGATGCAAATGACCGAGCGCAACATATTGCATTTGTAGGGGAAAACAATCGGTATAGACTGCACCCGCGCCACCGACGTTGATAGACCTTTCGTCGTCCGGTTCTTCGGGTGGAACACCATTTTCTTTCATCACAAAGAGATGCGCCACACCGATATTGACCCCCTCAGTATCCGCGTATTTTTGAGCCAAAGAGTACCATTGTTCTGTCAAAATTTGGCGTATATTTTCGTCTGGGTTTTCGACATTGAAGTACTGTTTCAATCGAACTTCGTTGGCGTAAGGCGTCAAAAAAAGGCGCAATGGGTAGGCGCAATTTGGCAATTTCAACTCAACAAAACCGCTTTCACTGTTAGTCAAAGCCAGTCCTGTCGGTAAATTGAAAGTTTGAACATGGGTATTCGGAAAACCACTGAAAATGATACCACATTCACGAGCTAACATCTCAGGTGCTTCTATGCGCTCAGGCGAATCATGGTTGCCAGCGATTGCAATGACTGCTCGCAAACCATTATTAGCTAAACGTTTACATGTTTTGAAAAATAATTCACTGCTTTCATTAGGTGGATTAAATACGTCGAAAAGATCGCCTGCGATGATGACGACATCAGGATTTTCACGTTCTGTAATTTCGCAAATTTCGGCTAAAACTTGCACTTGTTCGTCATGCCGACTGAAATTTTCAAGGCGTTTGCCGAGATGCCAATCGGCGGTATGGAGAATTTTCATAAGTTTAAAAATAGTCATTTAAACAAGGTAAAAACATTATCTTTGGAACAAACTTACCAAAAGTTTTAAACTTAGTAACATCTAAAAAACATAGTTGCTTTTTTGTCATTCTGAACGAAGTGAAAGAATCTGTATAAAATATTGAAAATCAGTAATTTATACAGATTCTTTCACTGCGTTCAGAATGACAAAAAAAGTAATTTAATTCAACTCGATTTTTGACGTTCCCAACACTTGACCTGTTTTTTTATTTTGCAAAAAAGCGATAAGCAGACAGTTAGATAACTGCCAATTTTTCAAAAGTTTAACTTCATGTACCCCCTCCCGATTGTCTCGGGATGTACCATCAGTATTTTTAACCTCAACAGTCTGAAAATCAGGTACAACATTATCATGCTTCAAAGTTCGTCCTTCATTTAGAGGAATTTTGGATCATTTGCCTTGAATTATTGGACGATTTAAAGGGTTGATTCGTCGTTTTTCTACCAACGAAAAAGGATAAAAAGCCATCAGAGACTAGGAGTAGGAGAACTATTTTGTACGAAAACGTCTTCATTGTACCGAGTTTAAGTTGTAAAATTTTTAACAAAATAGAGCAACTGAACTCACGAATTTATCACATTTTAGGTCAAAGAATCACTTTTGCAAAGTTTTTGTCTAAATTTGTTCGATTATGAAATTTAAGTAACCCCCTCAGTATTAACATTAGAAATTGATTAACAACTATTAAAAAAATTTAAAAATTAAGAAGTTATTATGAAAAACTCAACAATGATGCTTATCGGCCTTGCCGTAGTTTTATTCCTTTATGGCGGTTGTAAATTCAACGGTATGGTACAAACCGACGAAGTTGTCAAGCAAAAATGGGGCAATGTGCAAAGTGATTATCAACGCCGCGCTGACCTTATACCTAACATCGTAGAGGCTGTAAAAGGCGAAGCTAATTTTGAGAAAAGTGTTCTCGAAGGTGTTATCACGGCTCGTGCAAGTGCCACGCAAATGAAAGTGGATGCGTCGAACTTAACACCTGAAAAAATTCAAGAATTTCAAGCAAATCAAGGTCAGTTGACGACTGCGCTTGGTCGCTTTTTGAGTATTGCAGAGTCTTATCCAAACCTAAAAGCGAATGCTGCTTTTGGTGAGTTGCGTGCGCAACTGGAGGGTACTGAAAATCGTATTAAAGTGGCTCGTAATGAGTACAACGCAGCTGTTAAGGAATATAACGTCAGTGTACGGACCTTTCCAAGCAACATTTTTGCAGGTATGTTCGGTTTCAAAGAAAAAGGTGCCTTTGAATCAGATAAAGGCTCTGACAAAGCACCGAGTTTGAAAGGTGCATTTGATACTAAACCACAACAATAACTAATAAATGATGAAATATGAATGATGAAATTCACTCATCATTCATATTTTATCATTTATCATTCATCATTAATAAATGTTTTGGACAAAAAAGAAAAAATTCTTCAACAAAGATGAAGAAGAGCGCATTATGGCGGCTATTCGGACGGCAGAAACAGCCAGTTCGGGTGAAATACGTCTATATGTTGAGTCTGAATGTGCTGATAGCGTCGAAAAACGGACTGTTGAGATTTTTAAGAAATTAAAGATGTTTAAGACGCAAGAGCGCAACGGCGTGTTGATTTATATCGCTATGGAAAGCCGAAAATTCGCCATTTTCGGCGATGAAGGCATCCATAAAAAAATGGGTTTTAGCTTTTGGACAACAGAAGTAGCGACCTTAAAGACTTTTTTGACAGAAGAACGCATGGTTGACGGTATTTGTAAAGTAGCTTTAGATATTGGCGAAGTCTTGAAAGTACATTTTCCATATCAATCAGATGATAAAAATGAATTGTCCGATAAACCCGTTTATGGGAAATGATGAATTATAAAATTTGAATGATGAATTATTTGCATCAAAAAAATCTGTATAAATCCGTGATTAATAAATATATCCTTTCTTTTTTACTACTTTTTACCCTTTCCGTTGGTTCTATACTGAGGGGGCAACCGCCGATACCGCCACGTCCTTCGCCGCCGAGATTGGTCAATGACTTCGCTAATTTGATGTCTGCTGATGAGCAAATGCGGCTTGAAAAAGACTTAGTAGCTTACAATGACTCAACTTCTACGCAAGTAGCTATTGTCACTTTAGCAGATTTGGGCGATTATGACATTTTCGATTGGGCTGTTGAAATTGGTAAACAATGGGGTGTTGGAACGGCTCAAAAGAACAACGGCGTTGTCATTATTGTTGGATTGGCTCCTAAACGCAAGGTATTTATTGCGACAGGTGGCGGCGTTCAAGGTTTTTTGCCCGATATTATTTGTAAACGTATTATTGAGCAAAAAATAGTACCCAATTTCAGAGAGAAACGGTTTTACGACGGTTTTAATGAAGCCTTTCAAGTCATACGTGGTGCTGCCAATGGTGAATATGTCAATGAAGGACAGGGTAATAAAGCCGATAGCAAAGGTGGTTTTTGGGTTTTTATCATCATTTTGATTATCATCATCATCATCATTATTATTTCGTTTATCAACCGACGTGGACAGCACGCTCAATATAACTCAGGTCGTCGGACTTTTGGCAATACTGGCGGTGGTTGGATATTTTGGGGCGGTGGTTTTGGCGGCGGCAGTGGTGGCGGCTGGGGCGGTGGTTCTGATTCTGGCGGTGGTGGTTTTGGCGGTTTTGGCGGTGGCGGTTTCGATGGTGGCGGTGCTGGTGGTGATTGGTAAATGACCTTTTTTATATATCAGCCAACTCAAAAAAGAACAACGATACTTTTTTTTGAACGATTCTCTTAACTTTGCGTTTTATTTTCGCATTAAGAGATTCAATCATAAAAATCATACGAAAAAACGAAGTTATGTCCTACAACCAACCTAAAGGTGTCAACTTCCAAGACCGACACATTGGACCCAATCAATCTGAACTTAACGAAATGCTTGCCACTATTGGCGTTGATAGTCTTGAAACCTTGATAGATCAAACTATTCCATCCAATATTCGTTTATCAAAACCTTTGAACTTGCCGTTTGCTTTGTCTGAACACAGATATTTGCAACACATAAAAAGTATTGGCAAGATGAATAAAACTTTTCGGAGTTTTATAGGCATGGGTTATCACGGTACAGTGACCCCCTCAGTAATTCTGCGAAATGTGTTTCAAAACCCCGGTTGGTACACACAATACACGCCTTATCAAGCCGAAATAGCACAAGGTCGCCTTGAAGCTATTTTGAATTTCCAAACCATGGTTTCCGATTTGACGGCTTTGCCGATTGCCAATGCTTCGCTTTTGGACGAAGGAACGGCTGCGGCAGAGGCAATGACCATGTTTTTTGCTGAAAAAAATAAAAAGGTTAAGAATCCTGCCGAAGCTGCCAATGTTTTTTTGGTTGATGAAAATGTCTTACCAGCTACAATTGATGTGCTTTTAACAAGAGCGACACCCCTCAGAATAGAGGTTAAAGTAGGTAATTGGCAAACGTTTGATTTGTCAGAAAAAGCTTTTGGCGCATTGTTGCAATATCCAAATATCAAGGGCGAAGTAGAAGATTATCGTGCTTTTGCCTTGAAATGTCAAGAAGAAAAGGTGTTTTTGACCGTTGCTGCCGACTTGATGTCTTTGGCTTTGTTGACTCCTCCAGGCGAATGGGGTGCAGATTGTGTAGTGGGCAATTCTCAACGATTTGGCGTACCAATGGGTTTTGGTGGACCTCATGCGGCGTTTTTTGCGACAAAAGATGAGTTTAAACGCCAAATTCCGGGGCGTATAATAGGTGTCTCTATTGATGCACATGGCAAACCCGCTTTACGGATGGCTTTGCAAACGCGCGAGCAGCACATTCGTCGTGAAAAAGCGACTTCTAATATCTGTACGGCACAAGCATTATTGGCTATTATGGCTTCGATGTATGGCGTTTATCATGGACCGAAAGGACTGAAAGCGATAGCTGAAGAGATTCATTATAAGACCGTTTGGCTTGAAAAATCATTGTCAAATTTAGGTTTTAACAACCTAAATACACATTTTTTTGATACCGTAAGGATTGAGATAAAAGACCCTGAATTACTGAGGGGTATCAAAACACAAGCAGAAAAAGAAGGTTATAACTTTTGGTATGATGCAAACAGCATTCAAATTACGCTTGATGAGACTGTGACGAATGACGATATGGCTTATTTGCAGATGATTTTTATGCCTTTTACGGACAAAAAAACGAAGTTCATTTTAGACGATTTGGAAAGTCACTTACCTGCTCATCTCATCCGTACAAGCCCGTATCTGACGCATCCTGTTTTCAATACAAATCATACCGAATCGCAAATGATGCGTTATGTCAAGCGGTTGGAAAACAAGGATTTGTCGTTGACTCATTCCATGATTTCGCTTGGTAGTTGCACCATGAAACTCAATGCTGCTTCAGAGTTGATACCTGTTAGTTGGGAGGAGTTTGCGAATATTCACCCTTTTGCACCTGTAAATCAGACAAAAGGCTATCAAAAAATGATAAAAGACCTGTCCACTTGGTTGTGTGAAATTACAGGTTTTGATGCCTGTTCGCTCCAACCAAACTCAGGTGCGCAAGGCGAATATGCAGGTTTGTTGACGATAAAAGCTTATCACGATGCAAGAGGCGATGAACATAGAAAAGTTGCTTTGATACCTTCATCGGCGCATGGTACAAATCCTGCTTCGGCAGTTATGGTTGGTATGGAAGTCGTTGTGGTCGCTTGCGATGAGCGGGGAAATGTGGATATGACGGACTTGAAAAAGAAGGTTGAAACGCACAAAGACCGTCTTGCTTGCTTGATGATTACTTACCCTTCTACTCATGGCGTTTTTGAAACTTCAATTAAAGAAATTTGCGATATTATCCATAAAAACGGTGGTAAAGTCTATATGGATGGTGCAAATATGAATGCACAAGTTGGCTTGACAAGCCCTGGATTCATCGGTGCGGATGTTTGTCATTTGAATTTACATAAAACTTTTGCAATTCCACATGGCGGTGGCGGACCGGGTATGGGACCTATTTGTTGCAATAAATCACTTGCACCTTACTTACCAGGACATGTATTTGTAAAAACAGGCGGTAAAAAAGCGACACATGCGGTATCGAGTGCGCCATTTGGTTCTGCAAGTATTTTGTTGATTTCGTATGGCTACATTCACATGCTCGGTACTGAGGGGGTGACTGATGCGACGCGTTATGCTATTTTAAACGCTAACTACATGAAAGCGCGTTTGGAAACAGCATTTCCGATACTTTACACAGGTGAAAACGGACGTTGTGCGCACGAAATGATAGTGGATTTGAGACCTTTCAAAGCGATTTGTTCGGCAGAAGATGTGGCAAAACGTTTGATTGACTATGGTTTTCATGCACCCACATTGAGTTTCCCAGTGGCGGGAACGATTATGATAGAACCAACAGAAAGCGAATCGAAAGACGAACTTGACCGCTTTTGCGATGCACTTTTAGCTATAAAAGAGGAGATGGACGAAATTGCAAGAGGCGAGTATCCCGCCGATGACAATGTATTGTCAAATGCACCGCATACTAATGAAAGTGTTGTAGCAGATGACTGGTCACATGCTTATAGCCGTGAAAAAGCGGCGTATCCATTGCCTTATTTGCGTCATGGTTATAAGTTTTGGGCAAGTGTTGGTCGTGTCAATAGCGCAGCAGGAGATAGAAATTTGATTTGCGTTTGTCCTCCGATTGAGGACTATATGGTTGAAACTGTATAAAATTAAGACGACCTTATAAAGTGTTTTCATCTTATAAGGTCGTTTTAATAAAAAAATAAGCCTCGAACTCTGTCCGAGGCTCAACCCAAATTATGCAAATTTAACCTAAACCAAAAGAGGTGGAACGGGCTTATGATTAAAGCGGTTTTTAAATTATAGAAAAACCACGATAATGAGTGGCGCATTCTTCTTAAAATGGTATGAAAGATACTTTGTCGATTTTCGACAAAACTTTCAAAAGGGATTGTAGGCAAATGATTTAAAGTTGCAAATTTATATAATGTTCTGCGATATTTTTGAAAATTCAAAAAAATAAAAAACACAGAGGATTTATAACCAGTCATATATATAAGTATTAAAAAATTTTGTTTTTAACAATCGGGCTTTTGAAACATATCAAGTTTCTGTCTTAACTTGCACCGATATTTAAACACAAGACTCCAACTAATTGAGAATGAACCCTTTTCGTAAATCATTTAATTCTATTTTTATATGAAACCCACATTATTGATTCTTGCTGCTGGTATCGGAAGCCGTTATGGTGGACTAAAACAAGCCGATTCAGTAGGACCTTCAGGCGAGGCAATCATAGAATATTCTATTTATGATGCCATTCGTGCAGGATTTGGTAAGGTCGTTATAGTTATTAGAAAAAGTATTGAGCATGACTTCAAAGAGAAATTTGGCGGTAAATTCGATGACTTAATTACTGTTGAATACGCTTTTCAAGAATTAGATACGCCTATTGAGGGCATTGATTATTTTCCAGAAAGAAAGAAGCCTTGGGGTACTGGTCATGCGATGTTAGTAGCAAAAGATAAAATCAAAGAGCCATTTCTTGTTATCAATGCAGACGATTTTTATGGTTTTACAGCTTTTCAAAAAATGGCTGAATTTCTAAGTCAACGTTGTTCTCCTCGTCACATGGGCATGGTTGGTTATTGGCTTAAAAATACGCTTTCTGAAAATGGTTCAGTGAGTCGTGGCGTATGTGAGACTGATGAAAAAAGTCTGTTAACCGCTGTCAATGAACGCACTAAGATTATCCGTGAAGCTGATAAGGATATTTACTATTTTGAAGGAGACAAAAAGACTTTTTTAGCGGATGATTCAGTTGTTTCGATGAATTTTTGGGGTTACCACCCCTCAGTATTTGAAGAAACAAGGAAGATGTTTGTTCAATTTGTAAAAGACAATCAAAATAATCCGACGGCTGAATTCTATATTCCGACGATTGCCAATACGCTTATTGAAAAAGGTAAAGTTGACTTTACAGTGATGACAACACGCGACCAGTGGTATGGTGTTACTTATCAAGAGGACAAACAAACCGTTCAAAACGCATTTTGGGCTTTGACAACGATTGGGGCTTACCCTTCGAGTCTTTGGGGCAAAGTAGCAGAACCGATGTAATATCATTTTGAATAAAAAAGAAAAAAAGCAGTTAACTGATGCCCTCAGTTAACTGCTTTTTTTTAATTTTTTCTTACATTTGAATCAATAAAAAGCTTCATAGTTTCACCAAATACCCCCCTCAGTATGGAACGTCTTTTTTCAATAAAATGTGTATTTATATTGCTGGTTTTCAATGGTTTATCTTTTTGTTTACAAGCTCAAATTGGCTATCAAATTGTTGGTGGTGCACAGAGTCTGAGCATGGGCGGTGCAAGCGTCGGTTTTCAAAATGAGCAAGCCATTTTCCATAATCCGGCGGGACTTGTCGGTGTAACTAAGTCGAGTGCTTTGTTGACTTCTGAAATTAAGTTTGGTGTCAAAGACTTAAAACCCATCGGTACGGCTTTTGTGTTACCGACTTCATCAGGTGTGTTGGGTTTTAGTTTTCAAAATTACTCTTTTGAAACTTATCGTGAAAGCAAATTAGGTGTGGCTTATGCGCGTCGTTTATCCTCAAAATTCAACATTGGTATTCAACTTGATTACTTGCGTTTGAATATGAATGAGTATGGTTCAACCAATTTATTGACTTTTGAAATAGGTTGTAATACATTGATTTCTAAAGATTTAGTTTTGTCGGCTTATGTTTTTAATCCTGTTTCCGTTCGCTTAAATGAAGAGGAGAGGACCCCCTCCGTATTTAGGTTGGGTTTGGGTTATACGCTAAATCCAAAAGTTCTAATCTGCCTTGAAACAGAAAAAGACGTTGATTTTCCAGCCTCATTCAAATTCGGTTTAGCTTACCAAGTCGTTGAGTCGTTGACTTTGCGCTGTGGTTTCCGAACATCACCTTCGATTTTTAGTTTCGGCATAGGCTATTCGGTCAATAAGCATTTTACAGCCGATGTTGCTTTAACGAATCATCCTTATTTAGGCATGTCCCCAACATTAAGTTTGAGTTATTCCATAAAATAGATAATAGTGGATAATTCAGAATTATCCACTATCATCTATCCACTATCATCTAAATAATAAAACGGTAGCACGCAGTTAAGCAGCTACCGTTTATTATTTCCAAAGGGTTTTTAATACCTTTTGTAGTGTTATTATTGAGCTTTCAACTCTGTCGGAATTTCAGGCGGAACAGACTTACAAATGTCTTTTCCTGCTTTATCTCTTATGTACAATTCGACACGTCTGTTATAGTGCCGTCCATTATCATCATCTGTATTTTTAGCAACGGGCGCATTTTTGCCTTCTATTTCGGTTGATAAACGGTTGGCTGCAATACCCATTTTGATTAGAGCCGCTTTTGCATTTTCAGCACGAAGGCTCGAAAGTGCCTCGTTGTAAGCATCCGTACCAATGGCATCTGTATGCGCACTGAGTACGCCGATATAATCTTTGTTATCCTTCAAGATTTTAGCCATTTCTGTCAATTCTTTGGAAGCATCAGCTTTGATATTAGCTTTGTCGAAGTCAAAGAAAATCCAATTCAAATCGCAACTCGGTGCCGCAGGAGGTAGTGGCGGAGCAATGTTAGCATCATTATTAGACGTATCAACAACCGTAACACCTGTTTGGTTCGCCGTTGAATCAACCGCTTTTGAGGTCATAACTGGCGGTGCAACAGCGTCTGTTTTGCCACAGCCGTTGCTGCCCCAAAGCCACCAAGCTAACAAGGCTAAAAGTGGGAGCAGTAGCCACCACCACGCGAAGCCTCCTTTTGCCGCTTCTTCTTCGACAACGGCGGCTGCTGCAATCGATGCTGCAACTTTTGGTTCTTCTGGTGCCAAAGATCGTGCTGCTACAGCCGCAGCTGCCATCGCAAGTGGCGCACCTAAACCGACTGCGGCATCTGCATGAGCAGGATCTAAGAAAGGAATAGCAGCATAAATAGCTGCTAAACTGTTATAGGTACATGAGCGAGCGATTTCAATTCCATTATCATTTTTTAATATGACAAAATAATGGTCAAAACCGACTTTCTTGATTTCATAATGCTCTTTATTGTTTATATTTTTAACGACTTCCTTCAAATCGGCATCCCGTTCCTTTGATGTCAAGTAACCTTCAGAACGTAGAGAAACATCATCGTCTTTGTCAACAACTGCAAAATAATATTTATCCGTGCGTGGGCTGATGAAAACACGGAAACCATCGCGTGGGGCAGTCATGTGACCATGATATTCGCGGCAAGGCAAATAATCATCAACAATATCCACAGTTGGTTTTGATACTGAGGGGGTGCCTGCAAACGACAATGCGGCTGCGCCAACACCTAAAAGCGGGAACATCATACCAACGGCATCTATACTATCCTTTGGGCAAGACCGTGCAATTTCTTGATGATTACCTGCTTTCAAGATGACAAAGTGCTTGCCATGCATTTCTTTGACCTCATAGCGGTCTTTATTATCGCGGTTTTTGATGACAGAGTTCATCCCATTGTCACGTGCGGCGGCGGTTGGATAGCCTTCAGAGCGCATTTTGATGCTCCCTTTATCGTTAACCCAAGTGAAATAGTATTTTTCATTGTTGTGTTGCCATATTATAAAACCATTTTCGTCCGCTTCGCCATGACCATCATATTGGCGACACGCCAAATAGTCGTCTTCGCTGTTTTCGCTTTTTGAACTTGTTACCATGGTCGCAGTTGCAGCTGCAGCGAGTTTCAACCGATTTGCTTCGGCTTCGGCTAATAAACGTGCCGATTCAGCGCGGGCATTTGGGAAAAAGGCTAAGGCAGCAGCTTCTGTATCATAAGGACAAGAGCGACCAATCTCTTGATAATTACCCGCTTTTAGTATGACAAAATAACGCCCCACCTTTTCCATAACAGAATAGCGTTCTTCTAAATCACGGTTTTTGGCAACCGACGCCATGCCATTGTCGCGGGCTGCTGTCGAAGTGTAGCCTTCAGAACGTAATAGTAGTGTGCCATCGTCGTCGTACCAAGCGAAGTAGTGCTGTCCATTTTCATGTGTAAATTTTACAAGACCTGTCAAGCCGTCTGTGCCGACATCTGGATGACCTTCGTACTCCGTACAAGCCAAATAGTCGTCATCAATGCGTTGAGTTGTGGATTCAGAAGCAACCATGGCAGCCATACCGCCGCCTCTGATTTTTTCACCTGTCATATAAGGTATCAACTCGAGTGCAGCGGCTTCGGATTCGCAAGGACAAGACCGCGCAATTTCACGAAAATTGGCAGCACGAAGGCATAGGAAATAGGCACCATTTTCTTCTTTGACCGAGTAAAAATCTTTGTTTGTCCGATTTTTGATGACAGATTGAATGCCATTTTCTCGAGCAGGTGTTTGTGGATAGCCTTCACTTCTGAGCAATGTTTTGCCATCGGCATCCAGAAATGCAAAAAAATTGTGTTCGCTTTTTTCATCATAGAAAGCAGCAAAACCAGCTTCCGTTTCGTGAGCGGGCTGGTTTTCGTAGGAACTACATGGAAGGTATTCGTCGTGACCCATAGTTCTTTGTTTTGTTTTGCTAAGTGAATGAATAGATGTTTCCTCAAAAATGATGTCGTAATATAAAACTTTATTTGTAGTAGAAGAAATTATGCAACATTTTTTTGTAAGATTTTTATCATTTTGCCGTATAAATATTTTATTTTATTTATTTTTACAAAATTTTATTTTTATTGTTGATTGGTTTTCAGTTTTTTATACAATTTTAAATTTATCATAATAATAAATGGAAATATTTTTGCATTGCGTTAAAAAAACAAATAACTCCCATGATTTATAGCTATCATTTTTAAAATGGGCGTTTATATTTTAGATAAAAACATAAACAAAAAGCCTCATTTCGGTGCAACCGAAACGAGGCTTTTTATGAGAATACAAGAATTGTACAGCTAAATATTTGATTGATTTCCTAAGAAAAAATACGAGAAGCTGATCAATACTCGTCCTCATTGAAGAAAAAGTCATCTTTGCGCGGATAATCGGGCCAGATGTCTTCGATACTTTCATACAATTCATTTTCTTCATCGAGTGCTTGAAGATTCTCAATAACTTCAAGTGGCGCGCCTGAACGGATACAGAAATCGACTAATTCATCACGTGAGGCGGGCCAAGGCGCTTCTTCTAAATGTGAAGCTAATTCAATCGTCCAATACATATTTTACAAAATTTTTGTTTACAAAAAAAAGAGAGGTTGCTAATTATTTTTAATGAAAAAACTAATTCATTCAAAAAGTCCGCAAATGTACTTTTTCAAATTAAAAAGTACAATACTGAGGGGGCTAAATTTTTAATATTTTTCCATATTACAAAATTAACATAGCATCACCATAACTATAAAAACGGTAATCTTCTTTTATGGCTTGTTCGTAAGCTTCCATGACTAATTCATGACCACCAAAAGCGCAAACCATAATCAGGACACTCGATTTTGGCAAATGGAAATTTGTAATCATCGAATTGGCCACATGAAAATCATAAGGCGGGAAAATAAACTTATTTGTCCAACCTTCTGCTGCTTTTAGTTGATCGTTGGCGGTGACCGCCGATTCAATAGTTCTCATGACAGTTGTACCGACAGCACAGACTCTTTTGCTCGCATCCATTGATGCATTGACGATATTCGCTGCGTTTTCAGTGATTCTGAAATATTCAGCTTCCATTTTGTGCTTCGATAAATCTTCGACATCAATTGTACGGAAGGTACCCAAACCGATATGTAAGGTGACTTCTGAAAAGTTTACGCCTTTCAGTTCCATACGTTTCATCAACTCGCGGCTAAAATGTAAACCTGCTGTTGGAGCTGCTACTGCACCCACTGATTTAGCATAAACGGTTTGGTAACGTTCTTTATCCGTTTCGTCTGCTTCGCGTCCGATGTATTTTGGTAAAGGTGTATTACCCAAATAATTCAAATCACGTTCAAATTCCTCGTCCGTACCGTCATACAAAAAGCGAATGGTACGTCCACGCGATGTTGTATTGTCCACAACTTCAGCTACTAAAACTTCATTGCCTTTTTTGTCTTCGAAATACAGCTTGTTTCCAACACGAATTTTACGAGCTGGATCGACCAAAACATCCCATAATTTAGCATCATGGTTGAGTTCACGAAGTAAAAAAACTTCAATTGTAGAACCTGTTTTTTCTTTTTTTCCGTAAAGACGAGCAGGGAAAACCTTAGTGTCATTAAAAATCATCACATCACCATCCCCAAAATAGCCCAAGAGATCTTTAAATACTTTGTGTTCAATTTTACCTGTATCGCGGTGCAAAACCATGAGCCGGCTTTCGTCGCGATTGGGTGCAGGGTATTGAGCAATGTGTTTTTTGTCTAATTCAAAATTGAAATTCGATAATTTTGTACGCATACTTTAAGTATATTATTTATCTATTAGTTTGATTATCAATGCTTTACATTGAAAATAAAAGACGGATTTCTGAATAGGCTGCAAAAGTACATTTTTTTGAACCTTTTTGTTGTTTTCTGTAATTTAAAAATGATTTTATTGAAAAAAAGTTCGTAAACAGGGTTTATTTTTCCTTTTCCTGAAATCGAATTGTTGTATTTTACCCCCCTCAGTATGGAGTCGATTTTAGAGACTCTGTTTTCCTGGATGGTTACTTTTATTCACTTTTATAATTTTTTTCAAAATCTGTCCAATTCGTTGTTTTATGACTGTGTTAAAATTATTTTATGCCATTTTGAATGAAAAACAAATGAGTTGTCTAATTTTAAGCCGCTTAATTGTTAATGACAAACCACATTATAAAAACAAAAATAAAAACGAATGGCTAACAACTCTCTTTTTAGACGTAAACCCCTCAGTAAAATTTTACAAGAAGGTGGCGATCATGGCGAAGGCAAACTTGACCGCAACCTCAAATTGCGCGATTTGGTCTCTATGGGCATTGCGGCCGTCGTAGGTGCGGGCATTTTCTCAACGATTGGTTCGGCAGCTTACAACGGCGGTCCCGGTGTTGTCTATTTATTTGTTATTGCAGCGGTCACTTGTGGCTTTACGGCTTTGTGTTATGCTGAATTTGCTTCACGTGTGCCAGTTGCGGGCAGTGCCTACACCTATTCTTATGTGACTTTTGGTGAATTAGTGGCTTGGATTATTGGTTGGGCATTGATTTTAGAATACGCTATTGGCAATATTGTCGTAGCGATTTCATGGTCGAGTTATTTCAATAATTTACTGAGGGGGGTAGGCATTCACCTTCCCCTATGGATGATAACGGATGGCGGAACGGCTCATGTCCTCTACGAAACGGCTTTAGCTGAAGGCAAACCGCTTGAAAACATGGCGTGGACAACTGCACCTGTAATTGGTGATTGGCATGTCATTTTTAATCTACCTGCCTTTGTCATCGTTGTCCTTGTGACAGCTTTGGTATATATAGGTATAAAAGAAAGCAAAAGATGGGCTAATGCGATGGTTGTTTTCAAGTTAGCCATACTCTTTGTCGTTATTTTGGCGGGCTGTTTTTATGTCCAACCGGAGAACTGGAACCCTTTTTTACCCAATGGTTTTAAAGGCGTGATGATGGGTGTTTCTGCGGTTTTTTATGCCTATATTGGTTTTGATGCCATTTCAACAACGGCAGAAGAATGTGAAAACCCACAACGTGATTTGCCGCGTGGGATGATTTACGCCTTAATTATATGTACAGTCATATATGTCCTCACAGCATTGGTTATTACAGGCATGGTCAACTACAAAGAGTTTTTAGGCGTTGCAGACCCATTGGCTTATGTTTTTGAAAGAACAGGTTTGACAAAACTCAATTATGCTATTTCTGTAAGTGCAGTCGTTGCTACAACAAGTGTTTTACTTGTTTTCCAAATCGGTCAACCGCGTATTTGGATGTCCATGAGTCGTGATGGTCTTTTGCCAAAAGCCTTTTCAAAGGTGCATCCTAAATACCAAACGCCTTCATTTGCGACGATAGTCACAGGTGTTTTGGTCGCTATTCCTTCGTTATTTTTAGATGCGGCTTTGGTAACGGATTTGACAAGTATCGGGACTTTGTTTGCCTTCGTACTGGTTTGCGGTGGCGTTTTGATGTTGCCAACAGAGGATAAACAGGTCGGAAAGTTCAAATTGCCCTATATAAATGGTCGATTTATTATCCCAGTCGTGTTTTTGTCCTTCCTCTATATTTTTCAAGAAAGGGTCATTAATGCTTTTGCAAATATCGCTGATCAACCACACCAAGAGTATTTATTGCTCATTTTCCTTGTCATAGGGACAGGTATGACGATTTTTACTTCATTGAAAAAGTGGTCTATGATACCTGTTATGGGTGTGCTTTTTTGTACTTATTTGATGATTGAAATTCCTGTCAAATCATGGTATGTCTTCTTTGGATGGATGGCTATGGGGCTGACAATCTATTTTTTATATAGTATGAAAAATAGTAAATTGATTGAGTAGGTTATCTCAAAAGTCAATGTACAAATTTCGCAAACAAAATTTTATTTCGGAACTCGTTCAATCTTAGGAAGATTTTAAATCTTCCTAAGATTGGACGCTCGAAAACCTAATAATATTCTGTAAGAAAAAACGAGTTTCACCTTTTTGGACAGCCTCTTCAACCACTAATTTACACCTTATTGGCTACGAATAAATCAATCAACACTTGATTAAGCCGTTCAATAGCTTCATCAATCAACCAATTTTCCCGATTACGGGCTTCAACAAAATTAGAAATCGCTCTGATTTCAGAAAAAGCGACCCCCTCAGTAAGACAGGCTTGAAAGAATGCTGCACCTTCCATTGTCTCTATTTGTATGTCTTTATATTTTTGTAAAATGCCTTTGATACTCAAAGGAAAACCATGTACTTTTTGAACGGTTAAACCATGAGCTAAAGGTAGATTGAAAGGGTATAATGGTTTGGTATTCAATAACTTATCTTCGGTGAAAGGTGATTCGTTTTTTGGCATTAAACCCAATTCAAACATATCTGTAAAGGAGCCATCTGCTAACTCAACGCCTAAATCGCCATAACGTTCACTCACAATTTCTACGACAGTGCCTTTTTCAAAAGCATATTGAGGCTGTGTCCGTGCGGTTTGTATTTTTTTAGGAAAAAGACCTGCAATACCCACATTGAGGGCAAAATCGAAATCGTTTAAGGCTAAAGATTTACTCACTTTTAATGCCGTATTCACCATGCCGACGCCTGTTATCAAGACATCAAAAGCGTAATTTGAAAAAAGCAGACTTTTTCGGACCGTCATTTCTTTTTGCAAAAAATCAATAAAAGGTTGTATTTCAGAAACCGTAGCGGCTACGATAAGAATCTTTTTCATGAGTGATTGTTCAAAACAGTAATGATTTTCGCTGCATTTTCTTTGTTTGAAAATTGATTTTCCAAAATCACACGTCTTTCGGCAATTTGACGCGGTGAAAATTGTACATTCATCAAGCTTTCCACTGTTACCCGAATATCTTTCGATGTGTTTTTGATATAACAAAGCGACTCTAAACCTGTGTTGTTAATCATATGCCGATTGACAACACAATGCCTCCCACGATACAAGGCATTGAGCAATTTGAGTTTCATACCCGCCCTTTGGAACGACAATAAGACATTGATTTGAGCATTTTGTATCAAATCCGTCATGGTTTTCTCATCAGGATTTGGTATAATTGTAATGTGTTCAAAAGGTCGGGCTTTCTCAATCAAGCGATCCGATGGATTTTTACCTGCTATACTGAGGGGTATCTCTTGTTTTGAAAAAATACGGTCTATCAAGTAAATCGCAGTTTCTTCATTGTCAGATATACTCAATTTACCATGAAAAAGGACATATTCGCCTGTACCGGTACGTGACTCTACGGCAGTGTTAGGATGAAAAGGAGGGACGAAAACAGCATGTGTATTCTGCAAACCTAAATTTTCAATCAATTCACCAAAATAGTCCGTATCGTCGGGCGAAATGGTTAAAAGTGAATCTGTATGAGGCAAAATTCTTCTCTCAAACCGCCTCAATTTCCAACTTTCTAATTTGAAATACAGTTTTTTGAACAGTTTTGACTCTGTTTTTATCAAGTTTAGATAATATTGCCACTCGGTATTATGCATACGGACAATTTTTTGCCGATCTTTTAGTGCGCGTTTTTGAATGAACGCACAGGTATGTAAGCCTTCGAAGATGATAGGTGCATCGTCTAATTTCAAGTTTTTCAGCAATTTGAAATCTGTTCTAGACTGAACAATAAACGGTTTTAAACTCAACATGCGGAGTGGCGAAAATGAGCGTTTATAGTAATACACTTGCGTACAATATTTTTCCAATTCTGCCTGTGGCGTTCTTTCGCGATATTGAAAACAATGAAGCGTAATAAGGTAGCCCGCTTCTGATAGCGCTTTGACTTTATAAAAAATGTCCATGACACCACCATAGTCGGCAGGGTAGGGAATGTCAAAGCTGACAATATGTAATCGGTTATTTTCCAATGGATTTATTTTTTTAAATTAAAGCACAAAGATTAGCAAAGTTTTAGAAAGCAACACAACACTATTTTTTGATTTTTCAGGAAAGGTGTATCTTTCTTCATAAAATTGTGAAATTTTTCATCTATAAAACAATATTGATTAATATGACACTCAAAATTTATCAAGCGGATGCCTTTACAAGCCACGTTTTTGGCGGCAACCCAGCAGCCGTAGTGCCTTTAGACAATTGGTTGCCCGATGCAAAGATGCAAAATATTGCGGCTGAAAATAACTTAGCTGAGACTGCTTTTATTGTTCCAACAGGTGGTGAAAGCGATTATTATATTCGTTGGTTCACACCATCTATAGAAGTTAGGTTATGTGGTCATGCCACTTTAGCCACAGCACATATCCTCTTTGAACACTTGGGGTTTGATAAATCACTCATCCGTTTTGATTCATTAAGTGGTATTTTATCCGTCAAAAAACAAGCAGCCAAAACCTACACACTTGATTTTCCGACGGATATACTGAGGGGATATGATTTGATGTCAAATGAAGCGGAAATCATTCGCAATATATTGAAAATCAATCCTATTGCTGTTTTTAAGGGTCGTGATGACTTCATGGCTGTCTTACCAACTGAAAAGGATGTGGCAAGTTTGAAGCCAAATTTTTTAGGTTTGAAAGACCTTGAAGCAAGAGGGTTGATTGCGACAGCCAAAGGCGATAAAGTTGACTTTGTTTCCCGTTGTTTTTATCCAGAAGCAGGCATTGAAGAAGACCCCGTGACGGGTTCGGCACATACGACATTGACGCCATATTGGGTAGAACAATTGGATAAAACAGACCTTTCTGCCCGTCAAATTTCAAAAAGAGGTGGCGAATTGGCTTGTTTACTGAGGGGGGCGAGAGTGGATATTACTGGCAGTGCAATGACGTATTTAATCGGTGATATTTTTGTTTGAAATACTAAATGATAAATGCCGATTGACTACTTAGTTGATTGATTTATAACAAGTTGTGTTGATAGTATCAAAGTAATATGAGGCGTATTGTCGTCTTTTGATGTTAGTTTTTGGATAATATGATGCGCTGCCATTTTGCCCAAATTTAACCCATCATGGTGCAAAAAACTGACTTCTGGGTCGAGTATTTTGGGCAAAAAACCATCACTTATACTGATTACTGAACATTCATCGGGGATAGCAACTTTCATCTTTTTCAATGCAGGAATGACACCCGCTAAGATTTCATCACTCATGGCAAATATACCGTCAGGTTTAAAACTTGGATAAGCCTTGTCAACACATGACCAAGCATCAAAAGTATTGCTGACAAAATGACATTCGGCAGTGATTTCGAGGTCTTTTTTAGATTGAATCAATTCATTAAATCCTTCTAATCGTTTACTTGTAATCATCAAAGTTCTATTACCAAATAAGCCCAAAATACGCCGACAACCTGTTTTTATCAGATAATCGACACATACTTGAGTTGCTTTTGCATCATTGATAATTATTTCGTCGAAATCATTGTTATCCAATACTTTATCTAATAAAACAACAGGGATTCCCGCCTCTTTCAACTCTTGTAGATGGTCGAGTTTTACGGTTTGATTGCTCAAAGTAATCAACAGACCATCAACGCCATTTTCGTAGCAAATACGGACATTATCAATTTCTTGTTGAATATCATCATTCGATTGGAGTACCAAAAGTTTATAGTTAGATTTCTGAATAACTTCTGAAATACCTTTGATAACAGAAGGAAAAAAAAACATATTCGCTTCGGGTATTATCAGACCAATAATATTA
Organism: Saprospiraceae bacterium; assembly: GCA_043772905.1. Classification (GTDB taxonomy): domain Bacteria; phylum Bacteroidota; class Bacteroidia; order Chitinophagales; family Saprospiraceae; genus JAAFJT01. The sequence goes on from JAYVFS010000301.1 coordinate 46,860, forward strand.
CTTTTTTGCTTGCGTAACTGAACCGCCGTCATGTTAGGATGGTAGTTTAACTCGATAGCAAGTTGATGAATTTTTTCTCTAAGGGCGAGACTGATATCGGGGTGGTCTTTCAAAGCTCTTGAAACAGTTGAAATACTCACCTCTGCAATCGTGGCAATGTCCTTTATTGTCGTTCGTTTCATGCCGCTAAGGTAATTATTTATCCACAATTTTCAATAGTTATCAACCGCAAACGTTTACGCAAACGTTTGTTGATGGGTTTGCAAAAATGAGAATGTCAGGCAATTGAAATTAAATGTATAAGTTTGTGCTATCAATCAATTACAGAATAAATAATAAGAAAAAATGGACTTCTCCAATTTTCATTTTTATTGTAAATTGATGAACAAAATTAATAAGTGAAAGTAGTTTTTTTTGATTCATACGATGGGTGAAGTTTAGTTACCTATTTTTAATTCCTTCAAAACAGGTTACTTAGATTGTTCACATTACAAAAGCAACATTGAGTCATCGCGCTTAATGTGGAAAATAATCTGAGTAGCCTGTTCGTAGGATTTTCTTAAAGATGTATCGATAAAGTAATAGTAGATAAAACAGACAAATAAAGAATTTAAGCTAAACAACAAGAATGTATGACTTTTAAGGGTGCGGGCTTTGCTCACACCCTTTCTTTATTTCAAAACTTTGGACAACTTCTTCGCCTTGTTTTGTAAAAGAAAATCTATTTTTGCTCAAAATAACGAAACATTGGAAGGGAAATTTTTTGATAACATCACAAGTACGTTTGAACTGGAGCTGCCACGCGACCTCCAAACGATGGAGGAATATGTCAAGTTTATTGTTCCAAGAGTCAAAAGTTGGTCGGGTAAAATCGAAGAAACTAAACTTTGGCAAGAATGTCGTTGGATGGAAATTCAAGGCACAGAGGCGTGGGACAAGTCGTTTATCCATATTTTTATGCCCGATGGTGAGTATCTTGTTTTTGATAATGGGGTCATGACAAAACGCAGTTGGCGTTTGGTGGGCGAAGCTTTGGTACTTGACGAGGGCAGAAGTACCATTCTTTATGATATTGATTTTATCAGCGATACGTTTCTTATTCTAAGACAACATGGTACAAACCGTTATTTTGTTTTAGGTGATGAAAAATTTGTTACAAAGATTAACTTTGATTGGTACAATGCCATGGAAGAACTTTACAATGTCTATCGTCATAATTCACGATTTTCATTGTGGTTGTTTGTACTTATCTTTTTCGTCGTGATGTTTTTGGCGTATTTTTATATGTGATTTTGTTGAGAAAGGTGGTTTTTACTGAGGGGGTAATTTTGCAAAGAAAAAAAACGGCTATTGCGTCAATTTGTGCGCAATAGCCGTTTTTCTAATGGGTTTTTAAAAAAAAATAACAAAAATTTGGCTAATTCACGACATTCTAACTAACTTCCACTTTCAAATGCTCACCACACGAGGACACGCTATCTATATCAAAACATTTCTTCACAGTCCATTGATAATCAAATCTTTATGATGAAAACACGTCTCATTCTCCTACGCTTCTGCCTTTTGGGTACGATAGCTTTGTCGTTTGCTGCCTGTAAGCAAAACTTAACTGCTAAGAAAATGACGAAAAGCATGGCGGCTTATATCTATGCTTATACGTCTGGAACAATAGGACGAGAACAGCCTGTTAGAGTCCGTTTTACGTCTCAAATCGTCAGCCCTGACGATGTCGGTAAGTCTGTTGACGGTGGTTTGTTTCAACTGAACCCTTCAGTACAAGGCAATGCCGTTTGGGAAGACCCACAAACAATACGCTTTACACCCACAGCGGCTTTTGCTTCTGGTCAAACCTATATCGCTTCGGTGCGGTTGAAACGCATTTTTAAAAATGTACCTACCGATGCCGAGGAATTTCAATTCGATTTCCACACACGTGAACTCTATTTTGAAGTCGTCACCGATGGCATTCAACCTGAATCCAATAACGATATGTCGCGTCAAGAACTCATAGGCGAATTGAACACTTCTGACCATGCCGACGATAAAAATGTTGAATCTGTTTTGCAAGCACAGCAAAACGGTAAGGCATTGAAAATCAATTGGATACACTCGCCTGATGGTCAACATCATGCGTTCAGAGTGAAAGAAGTAATGCGGGGTGCAACGGCTTCAAAAGTCGCTTTGACGTGGTCGGGCAGCTCTTTGGGCGTGTCTCAAAAAGGTGAATCGGAAGTGGTTATACCTGCATTAGGTGAATTTGTGGCGATGAATACACGCCTTGTTCAAGACGCAGAACAATACATAAAAATCAATTTCAGCGACCCCCTCAGTACAACAGGCGATGTGAATGGTTTGATAAAAATAAACGATTGGTTTGGCAATTTGCGGACAGCGATTGATGGCAACAGTATTTTGGTTTACCCAAGTGACCGTATTACAGGTGAACATGCCTTGTATGTTGACGGTGGTATTGCCAATTTTCAAGGCAAAAAAATGGGTCAATCGGCTTCGTTTATGCTCACTTTTTCTGATGTAAAACCGCAAGTTAGGCTTGTCGGACGTGGCGTGATTATGCCAAGTTCAGACGGTTTGAATTTCCCTTTTGAAGCTATAAATCTGAATTTTGTGGACGTTGAAATTGTCAAAATATTTAATAACAATATTTTACAATTTTTGCAAACCAATGATTTTGAAGGAGATAACGAGTTGGAACGTGTGGGAAGGATTATTATGCAAAAACGTGTTACCTTGAAAGACCTTAATCCGTCAGCTTCTACAATGAAATGGACGCGTTATGGTATTGATTTGGCTGAATTGGTTAAAAAAGACCCGAATGCGATTTATCAAGTTCGCATTGGTTTTAGGCACAACTACACCAATTATACATGTACTGGTAGCGACATTAAAGACGATTTGAACGGCATGACGATGATGCACGAGCCGACAGATTTTACAGATACAGAAGAAAATGGCTATTGGGAAGACAAATCTATTTGGCGTTACGATTGGAACGGCGGTGATGCGACGGGCGAATACAACTATCAAGAGCGTCAAAATCCTTGTACACCTTATTATTACAACAACGATCATTTTGTTCGCCGCAATGTTTTTGCTTCGGATTTAGGCATTATTGCTAAAAAAGGGGCTGATAATTCGATTTTTGTGGCGGTTTCAGACTTGAAAAGCACGTATCCACGTGGTTCAGTCAAACTTGAAGTCTTTGATTATCAGCAACAGCCTTTGGCTTCGGCTATGACCAATTCAGACGGTGTAGCGGTTTTGTCAGACATAAAAGGCAAACCGTGGGTCGTTGTCGCAACGGTAGGCGACCAAAAGGGTTATCTACCCCTCAGTAATCAGAACGCATTGAACCTCAGTCGTTTCGATGTGGCGGGTGCTGAAATGCAAAAAGGTTTGAAAGGCTTTTTGTACGGAGAACGCGGCGTTTGGCGACCGGGTGATTCCTTGCATCTCAACTTTATGTTAGAAGATAAAGACAATAAACTGCCCGATGACTATCCTATAACATTGGAATTGTACGACCCAAAAGGTGTGATGCAATTGCGTCAAACGACGGTTGAGAATGTTAAAAATATCTATCCTTTCCGCATCGCTACAAGACCAGATGCGCCAACTGGTACATGGCGGGCAGACATCAAAGCGGGTGGTGCAACATTTACCCAACCCATTAAGATTGAAACAGTTAAGCCCAATCGTTTGAAAATAAAACTGGATTTTGACAAAAAAGAAATCGCTGCCGGCGAGGAAAATGTGTCTGGAACTCTGCAAGTCAATTGGCTAATGGGTACGCCTGCACGGAACGTCAAAACACGGATTGAAGCGTCCATGACAAGCATCAAAACAGAATTTCCAAAATATAAAGATTTTATTTTTGACGACCCATTAAGGAAGTTTAAAAGCGAACCAACCGTCATTTATGACAATAATGTGGACGACAATGGCGCGGCAAAAGTTTATGCCAATTTGCCAAAAGCACAAGGTGCGGCCGGTAAAATGCGTATTGGTTTCAAAATAAGAGCTTTTGAACCTTCGGGAGACTTTTCTTCTGATTATCAAACGTTGGATTATTCACCTTACAAAACTTATGTAGGTGTCGCTGTTCCCAAAAATAAAATGGGTGAAAAACGCTTTGATATTGGCAAAAAGAACATCATAACAGTCGCTATGGTGGACAAAAGTGGTTTTCCACTACGAAATCGTCTCGTTGATGTCTCTGTTTATCGCGTCGAATGGCGTTGGTGGTGGGAAACGGGTACGGATGATGCAGCGCAATTCACCTCTGGCAAAGATATGAAAGCCGTTGTTCAACAAAAAGTAACGACTGATGGCAACGGCATGGCAGAGGTTGCTGTCACGCCCGACCGTTGGGGACGCTATTTTGTTCATGCGGGCGACCCCCTCAGTAGTCACTACTCTGGCGACTATTTTTACAGCGGATATCCGTGGGACGAAGGCGATCAGCAAGCGGGTTTGAGCCGCAACAATGCCGCGATGTTGAGTTTTAATACCTCAAAAGACAATTACGCAGTCGGCGAAATGGTGGAGTTGAACATTCCGACACCTGAAAACGGCAAGGCATTGATTTCGATTGAAAACGGCACAAAAGTCCTTGAATCAAAGTGGATTAACACCAAAAACGGCATGACGACGTATAGTTTTAAAGCTACGGCTGCTATGTCGCCGACGGTTTATGCCTTCGTAACGCTCATTCAGCCACATAATAATACAAAAAACGACTTGCCGATACGTATGTATGGCGTGTCTGCGGTCAATATCGAAGACCCAAAAACACGGCTTGAACCCATCGTAAAAATGCCTGCTGATATCAAACCAGAAGAAAAAGTGACGGTGGAAGTGCGTGAGAAAAATGGTCGCCCAATGGCTTACACCATTGCTTTAGTGGACGAAGGTTTGCTCGATTTGACCCGTTTTGAAACGCCGAATCCGTGGAAAACATTCTACGCACGCGAGGCTTTGGGTGTTCAAACTTTTGATGTTTATGACCAAGTGTTGGGGGCGTATGGCGGTCAATTAGAACGCATTTTGAGCATCGGTGGTGACAAAGCGGGCAGACCTAAAAATGCGCAACGAGCCAACCGTTTCAAGCCCGTCGTCATGTCTTATGGACCTTTTTATTCATCGGGTTATACTAAAAAACATGAGATTTTGATACCGAATTATGTCGGTTCTGTACGTGCAATGGTTGTTGCAACCGATGGTGCAGCCGCTTATGGTGCTGGTGAAGCAACGGCAACAGTGACGAAACCTTTGATGGTTTTAGCTACTTTACCTCGTGTATTGACGCAAAAAGAGTATCTAAAACTGCCTGTTGATGTTTTTGTAAACGATGTAAAAGTTAAAAATGCAACGATTACGGTAACAGAATCAACAGGTTTGGTGCAGATTGTTGGTTCAAAATCAAAATCTGTTTCTTTCGATAAACCAACGGATAAAATGGTGGATTTTGACCTACAAGTGCTTGAAAAAGTAGGCGTGGCGAAGTTCAAAATCATTGCAGAAGGCGGCGGTGAACGCTCCACTTCTGAAATAGAAATTGATGTGCGGAATCCAAATCCTGTTGTCACCAATATTCAACAAAACGTGGTGCAAGCGGGTCAAAGCATTCAAATGCCTTATAATGGTATCGGCACTTTGGGTACAAATGCTGCAACTTTGGAGGTTTCGACGATTCCGCCGATAGATTTAGCGGCTCGTTTGGCGTACCTGTTGCAATATCCTTATGGTTGCGTGGAACAGACGACGAGTGCGGCGTTCCCGCAATTATATGTGGACAAATTGATGGATATTGATGATGCGAAGCAAAAAATCGCTTCTGCCAATATCCGTGCAGCGATTGACCGTTTGCGTATGTTCCAAACGGCAGACGGTGGTTTTGGCTACTGGCAAGGCGAGGATTTTGCGGACTCATGGGCAACGAGTTATGTCGGGCACTTTTTGTTAGAAGCCAAAGCCGCAGGTTATGCTTTGCCGCCAAATATGATTGAGCGTTGGATAAAAGCGCAACAAATGGCAGCAAAACGTTGGTCAGCAACGCCTACACCTACGCCAAATGCCCCAAATACTGAGGGGGGCGGTTGGAACGAAGACAGCCGTGATTTGACACAAGCCTATCGCCTTTACACGCTGGCAGTCGCTCGTTCTCCCGAATCGGCTTCGATGAATGCTTTGCGGGAAAAGAAAAATCTTTCTTTACAAGCAAAATGGCGTTTGGCAGCTGCTTATGCAACGGCTGGCAAGCCCGAAGTTGCGAAACAATTGATTGCAAATTTAGGTACATCGTTCAATAAATATCGTGAATTGGGCAACACTTATGGCTCTGAATTGCGTGACCAAGCGATGGTTTTAGAGACTTTGGTCTTAACCCAAAACCCAAATCAAGCGATTCAAGTGGCGCGTGAAGTCGCTCAAAAACTAAGTTCAGGCGATTGGTACGGCACGCAATCCGTTGCCTATGGTTTGTTGGCAATGTCGAAATTTGCAATGGGAAATGGTGCAAGTAATTCATTCTCATTCAGTTATGATGTCAATGGCAAAACAGGTAATTTCAAAACGGACAAATCTATTGCCCTCATTGACTTACCTCCAAATGGTTCAAATAAATTGACGATTCGGAACACGTCTAAAACGCAGCTTTTTGTACGCCTTATACTGAGGGGTCAACAATCAGTCGGTTCAACACAACCTGTGGCGGCTTCAAATCTGAATATGAATGTCATATATCGGAATTTGCGTGGTGAGCCACTTAATCCTCAAAGTATCAAACAAGGCACTGATTTTATTGCTGAAATAACCGTCGGAAACCCAGGCAGTTTGGGCAAAGCGTATAAAGAAATGGCTTTGTCACAGGTCTTTCCATCGGGTTGGGAAATCCTCAATCCTCGTATGGATAGGGTGCAAGGTTGGACAAATACAAGCGTTCCACGTTATCAAGACATCAGAGACGACCGTGTAAACACGTTTTTTGACCTTGCTGTTGGCAAAACGCACACCTATCGGATTCAACTTAACGCCGCTTATGCAGGTCATTTTTGGCTGCCGACGCAGTTGTGCGAAGCGATGTATGACAACTCAATTTCGGCAAAACAAACGGGCATGTGGGTTGATGTAGTTGCGGGGGAGAAGCGGGCGATGTGATGAATGCCCCGCAGTAAAAAACGGCTATCATCTATGACGATAGCCGTTTTTAATTTCCCAAAAAGAGTGTATTTTTGTAATAAAATTGAAAACTTAAAAGGAAATAGAAAAACAAACCGACTATGGCAAGAGATAAATACCATTATCACGTAAAAGAAGCCTTGATAAAGGATGGTTGGACAATTACCGATGACCCATATTATATCATCACACCAGGTCTCAACTATCCTGTTGATTTAGGTGCAGAGAAAATAATTGGGGCAATAAAAGGGAATAAAAAGATAGCCGTTGAAATCAAAAGTTTTCTCGCAGAAAGTTTGCCCAATGAATTTCATACGGCATTAGGACAGTATCTCGATTATGAAACAGGGATTGAAGACCAAGAACCCGATAGAGAAATATTTTTGGCAATACCTGTTAAAATTTGACAGAAAATTCAAAAAATTCCCTTATTGTTGAAAAATTTGAACAAATACACGGTTGATTTGCTTATTTATGACATAGAAACAAAAACAGTTGTAGAATGGATAAAAAAATAGAAAATTATCAAAACATTATCACAAAGATATTGAAAGACTATGCGGACTCATTTAATCAATCACCAAAAAGCATAGAAGCTAAATTGGTCTTTGATTTTGAACGACAATCTTTTCAAGTCTTGAATATAGGCTGGCGCAATGGCGAGTATTATTTTTATGTCGTTTTTCATTTAGAAATTAAAAATGGCAAAGTTTGGGTAAATGAAAACCGTACAGATGTTTTAATTGCTCAAATGCTTGTTGAACAGGGCATTCCGAAAAGCGACATCGTTTTAGGGTTACAGTCGCCTGAAACAAGGGTTTTAAGTGGGTATGCTGTGGCATGACTAATTGAAACCCCACAGTAAAAAACGGCTATCGAACATTCTCGATAGCCGTTTTGTCTTTTATCCTTCCGCATCATAAACAATGACTTTTGACCACAAATGCTTGCATTTATCAACAAAAGCATGATGAATGGGGTGGACTTGATACACTTCTTCGGCTTCCATATCATCGAAAACGAGTAGCCATGAAACCGAATAAGAACGCTCTATAACCTCTCGATTTGTGGCAGCAGGAAAGCCAATATGCACCATTTTGATGCCTTCAATGACTTTTAAAGTTTCTAAACCAGCGACCAATTCGGCTTTGTCGCTTTCACTGTTTGGGTTGTTTAACCAAAAATAAACGTGGTGAATGAACATGATTTTTTTTTAATGATGAATTATGAATGATAAATGATGAATTTTACAGGAATTGAACTAAAACATTGATTATCAATTTGTTCAATAGTTAAATTCATTAATTGATGTCTCAAAAGTAAGCTAAGTTATTGAATCATAACTATTTTTTGAGACACGAATTTCACAAATGACACGAATTATAATAAAATTGATTCGTGTCATTTGTGAAATTGGTGTCCACCAACTTTTTACAAAATTCACCATTCACCATTCACCATTCACCATTACATTACCTACTTTTGCCGCATGAAAATAGCGATTATCAATTACGATGCGGGCAATATTCGTTCTGTCATTTTTGCCCTTGAGCGGTTGGGCGTTCACCCTATTTTGACTTCCGATATCGAGACCATTCAAACGGCTGATAAAGTCATTTTTCCGGGACAAGGTGAGGCGAGTTCTGCCATGCGTAGTCTGCGGGAACGGGGTTTAGACAAGGTTATTCCGACTTTAAAACAGCCGTTTTTGGGTGTTTGTGTCGGAATGCAATTGTTGTGCGAACATTCAGAAGAGAATGATACGCCTTGTTTGGGTGTAATTCCTCAACGTGTCATTCGTTTTCCGAATGTTGATGGTTTTAAAGTGCCACACGTCGGTTGGAATACGATTTCTTGTGCGCAAACTGAGGGGGGTATTTTGTCACCTAATTTTGACGATGATTATTTCTATTTTGTCCACAGCTACTACGTCGAAAAAGGGATTTATACAACGGCTACGTGTGATTACGGTGTGCCTTTCGCGGCGTGTTTGCGGAAAGATAATTTTCATGCAGCGCAATTTCACCCTGAAAAATCGAGCACGGCAGGCGAACAATTATTGAAGAATTTTTTAGAGTTGACTGATTAGTCACCAAATTTTATTTAAAAATGAATATTTTGTTAAGAATAAAATTCTGAAAACAATAAAGTAAAAAATATTTATTAAGAATAAAATTTGGTATTAAAAATTGAAAAGTTTAATGAAAACAAACATTAACAAAATTAAATTTAAAAACTTAAATTAAGCTAAGAATAAAATTCTTAAAATGATATTTGATTAGATATTTATTAAGGATAAAATTTGGTTTTCAAAAATAGAGTTCATTTATGCACATTATTCCAGCAATAGACATCATTGACGGCAAATGCGTGAGGCTTACGCAAGGCGATTATGCCCAAAAAAAAATATATAACGAAGACCCGCTTGAAGTGGCGCAAGAATTTGAAGATGCGGGTTTGATGCGGTTGCATCTCGTTGATTTAGACGGAGCGAAAGCAGGTCAAATTGTCAATCATCGGGTTTTAGAGCGTTTGGCAACGAAAACTAAATTGCACATTGACTTTGGCGGTGGACTGAAATCTGATAAAGATTTGGCTATCGCTTTTGAATGTGGCGCACAGCAAATTACGGGCGGAACGGTAGCGGTTAAAAATCGTGACATCTTTTTGAATTGGTTGAATGTCCATAGCTCTGAAAAAATCATTTTAGGTGCAGATGTTAAAAATGAAAAAATTGCCGTTGGCGGTTGGCTCGAAACGAGTGATTTGTGGTTGAAAGATTTCCTACGGGATTTTACGGAACAAGGCATTCAATATTGTATTTGTACAGATATTTCAAAAGATGGTTTACTGATGGGCGCATCTAATGAATTGTATGCCAATGTTTTACGAGATTTCCCAGAATTGAAATTGATTGCTTCGGGTGGTGTGTCCAATATGGACGATTTGTACAAACTCCGTGAAATTGGTTGCTTTGGTGCAATTGTAGGCAAAGCAATTTATGAAGGACGCGTGACAGTTAAGGAATTGGAAAAGTTTAATTCGTGATTTTTTTTGACCACAGATGACACTGATGCGACTGATTTTCGCTGATTTTTTTTAGTTCCTTTCTGCGTGAATAAAGAAATCTATGGAAATCAATCGCATCAGTCCAATCAGTGGTCAAAGACGTTTGGTCGGTAAAAATACTGAGGGGGTCGAAAATAGCGACATTTACGGACTAAAAGGCGTGTAAACTTGTTCTTTATTCTTTTACAAAAACAAAAAAAATGAAACGGAGAATTATTACGCCACGCTTCGATTGGCAAGCAAAAGTTGAAAATTTGGGCTTCGGTTATCATACCATGGACGGCACATATTGGGACGAAAGTGCCTACTATGAGTTTTCGATGTCCGAAATTAATACCATCGAAAAAGCGACGGGCGAATTGTGGGAAATGTGCCTTGAAGCCGTCGAATATGTCACTTCAAAGAAAAAATACGACCTTTTTCATATTCCAAAATGGGTTGTGCCTCATATTGAACAGACTTGGAACGATGATGCGCCGTCTATTTATGGGCGTTTTGATTTTAGTTTCAAGGATGGTGTGCCTAAAATGTTGGAATTTAATGCCGATACACCGACTTCGTTGTTTGAAACGGGCGTTGTGCAGTGGGAATGGTTGCAAGAGTTATTCCCATATTATGACCAATTCAACTCTGTTCATGAAAAATTGATAGCTTATTGGCAGTATGTGAAGCCTTATTTGCATGAAGGCGTGGTGCATTTTTCGGTTGTAAAAGAGTCTCTTGAAGATTTGACGACGGTGGAATATCTGCGTGATACAGCTATTCAAGCGGGTTTGAAAACGAAATTGATTTATATTGATGACATTGGATGGGACGAGAAGATGTTTACTTTCAAGGATTTACAAGGGCATAATATGCGTAATATTTTCAAATTGTATCCGTGGGAGTGGTTGATTTTTGATGAATTTGGGCAACTCATAGTTCAAGACAAAAATAAAGCGCATTGGATGGAACCGTCTTGGAAAATGATTTTGAGCAATAAAGCCATTTTGCCTGTTTTGTGGGATATGTTTCCAGAATCTGATTGGTTGTTGCCAACGCAATTTGATAATGTTGATATTAGTAATTATGTCAAAAAGCCAATTTTGTCGCGTGAGGGTGCAAATGTGATGATTGTCAAAAACAATCAATATCAGCAACATACTGAGGGGGAGTACGGCGAAGAGGGTTTTATTTATCAAGAACTCTGCGAATTACCTGAATTTGATGGCAATTATGCCCTAATTGGTTCATGGATTGTGGGTCAAGAGCCTGCGGGCATTGGTATCAGAGAGTCGAATAGCCTCATTACAGACAACGGCAGCCGCTTCGTTCCACATGTAATTATTTGAATTTTTAAAAAAAATATTAAAAACATTTGCTCAAACGAAAATAGGTTCTATCTTTGCATCGCTTTTCGAAGGAAGGGCAAAAAAAGCTCATTTTGACCCATGGTGTAACGGTAGCACTACTGATTTTGGTTCAGTTAGTTAAGGTTCGAACCCTTATGGGTCAACGAGGGGTAGTAAGCGTCGGCATTTAGACTTCGGTCGGATGTTGGCGCTTACGTTATTTAGGGCATACCGGTTGCAATGCTTGAATTGAGACGACAAGTAATTGATTATCAGTTGCTTATAAAGCAAAGGCGATAAAATTCATTCCTGAATTTTATCGCCTTTGTCATTTAATCTAAATATTTAATCACTTGATGAGTGTAAAATCGCCTTTAATAATCTCTTTTCGCCCATCAATATAAGTCACCTCAGCCCAAAAGACATAAACACCTGTCATCGCTTCTTGACCCTGAAAATAACCGTCCCAACCTTCCGTTTCAGCTGCAGGAAAAATATGGTCTTTTTGAAACATAAGATGCCCACCACGACCAAAAACCTTAAAGTTCTTTATACTTACGACCGTTTTTCCACCATATAAGGTGTAATAATCGTTTATCAAATCACCATTTGGCGAAAAGGCTTGTGGCGCAAAAAAGAGGTTGTCGCGTCGTATAATCACTTGTGTAGCTGCCATTTTGATACAACCCAATGAATCTATAGCCGTAATACTGTACGTATTGGAGTCAAAAGGTTTCACAAAAGTATCGAGCGAACGAATGGAACGGTCGCTCCAATAGAAACTACTGAGGGGTCTGTCAGTCGTAACCGTTAGGCGAAATGAATCACCAAATTGCACTTCTTTACTTTCTGGTAATTGCAAAACGAAGGGTGTTGGGTTAGGAATATCAATCTTTTTATCAATTTTACAACCCATTCTATCCACTAAGGAAATGGTGTAACTGCCTGATTTCAAGTTTTCGATGAAAATACGGCGTGGAAATGTGTCATGCCCATTCACTAAAAAATAAGGGGGCGAACCGCCTCTGGCACTGTCGAGAGCAATAACAGCATCGTTTCCATCGTGGCAGCGCGGCGGTTTTACGGAATATTCAGCAACTTCTGGCGAAGGAATAATCTTTAAAAGAATATCATCTTTAACTGTACAGGCTGTTGTAGCAGTCACTTTGACAAAAATTTTGACGGTTTGCTTAGGATTAACAGTAATTATAGGCGTTGTTTCGCCTGTACTCCAACTATATAAGCAGTTGCGGCAATCGGGAATTGTGGCATCGAGCGTCACAGGATAACTCACACAAACTTGTGTACTGTCTCCCAGATTCAATTCAAAAATACACTTGATTTTAGCGACCCACATATCATTTGTATTGAGTTTGCCGCCATCTGGGAAAACGAGTCTGCCTCGGGCATTTTCTGTTTTGTCGCTGCCAGCGTCTGAATTGGACAAACCACAAACCAAATAGGCACCATCTTCAAACTTGACCATTTCAAAAGCAGCGTCATTGCCCGGTCCGCCAAAATTTTGATCCCAAATAATATCCCCTTTTTCGTCAATATAGACCAACCAGAAATCGTAATTACCTCTGAGTGTATCTTGTTTTGTACCGCCAGGCAAGGATATAGATTGTCCTGCCAGCATAATATAGCCCGTTTTGTTCTGTTCAATGGCGACTACACGGTCGTTGCTGGTACCGCCATACGTTTTGTCCCAAATCTTTTTGCCGTTTTTATCAATTTTAATTATCCAAAAATCGGCTTCGCCATAATTCGGAGCGGTTTTGTCAAAATCAGGGTCGCCGCTACTGTTTGCACCAATGATAAAAGTGCCATCTTTAAGTTCTTGAATATCTCTGATTTCATCCAATTTAGAACTGCCATAGGTTTTATCCCATATTTTCTGCCCATTGCTATCAAATTTGATAACCCAAATATCTTTGTTATTGCCTTTTACACCGCGTAAATCCTCTGATTTGTCACCCGATCGGCTTGAAATAGATTCACAAGCCAATATGAAATTACCGTCTTGTGTGGTACTCAAAGCATAAGGATACTCGTCACGGTCGTCGCCGCCAAAGGATTTATCCCAAATTTTATTGCCATTTTTATCTATTTTGAGTAGCCAAATATCATTTGCGCCTTGGCTTGGCATTGTTTTGTCGCCACTGACAGGTGAGTCAGAATGCCCAACAATGATATAACTGTTTCCATTATCAGTGACAATGGCATTAAAAGGTTGGTCGTCGCCGCTGCCACCATAGGTTTTTTCCCATCGTTTCGTTCCATCTGGCGCAATTTGCACGAGCCAAAAATCGAAACCACCTTTGTTGGCATCTGTTTTGTCGCCCGTTTTTCCAGAAAGGCTTGCACCGATTAAAAGATACCCCTCAGTATTTTGAATCGCTTTGTAACAACGGTCAGTCGTATCGCCACCGTAGCGTTTGTCCCACAATTTTATTCCTGTGCTATCAATTCGGACAATCCAATAATCTTCTGCGCCCCGTGCGGCTTGTGTCACATCGCGTCCGTCGGCGGGTGAGTCGGTTGAACCGATGAGTAAAAAACCACCATCCTCAGTTTTGAAAGCAGATTGAAGGGTTTCCCAACCTGTGGCTCCATAAGTTTTGTCCCATTGCACACTCGGTTGAGCTATAATGGAGACTGATGCCATTGTTAAAAAAGCAAGTATAAATGGAAGTGATATATTTTTAATGCTTGGAATGTTCATGCTAAAGTGTTTGCTTTTGACTCCAAAGATATTTGTTTTTTTCTGAAATGTCTATCTTCTTAAAGTAACTGGAACAACATTTAACACACTAAAGTTAAAATTTCTCTTTTTTTTTTCAGAATTCTAAACTTACCTTTGACGCAATTTTAAATAAGACAAATTTTGTTCTAATACGATAAAAAGATGATAATGATTGAAAATCAATTAGTTACTGTACACGATAAAACTTTTAGACCCATGATTTCTGCAGATGCCATTGCAGTTAGGGTAGCCGCTATCGGCAAACAGATTACGGAGGATTATTGTGGCAAAAAACCACTTTTGTTATCTATTTTAAATGGTGCATTCATGTTCGCTGCGGATTTGGCTCGCGTTATTGATACAGACTTAGAATTGACATTTGTCAAGCTCTCTTCTTACAAAGGTACTTCAACTACGGGTAAAGTCACTACAGTTTTAGGTCTTGACACCGATTTGCGTGGACGACACATCATTATTGTAGAAGACATCGTTGACACAGGCAATACGTTACACAATTTTTTTGAAGAACTCTACAAAGAAGAGCCTGCGTCTGTCGAAATCGCTGCTTGTTTTCACAAACCAGAGGCTTTACAGCACCCCCTCAGTATCAAGTACTTAGGTTTCGAGATTCCGAATCATTTTATCATTGGTTATGGATTGGATTTCGATGGCTTGGGGCGCAATTTGCCTGATGTGTATGAATTGAATGAGTGATTTTTGACCACAGATAGGACAGATTAGACTGATTTACGCAGATTTTCCTTTGTTCCTTACAGAATAACAAAGGAAAATCTGCGTAAATCAGTCTAATCTGTCCTATCTTCCTTTATCGCCAATTGTTTTTCAAAACAGACACTATTTTCGATGCCTTCATATTGACCATAATTAGGTATGATACCGTATCCATTCTTTTTATAAAGTTCTATCGCCTCGGGCTGTTTTTTGCCTGTTTCTAAAACGCAGCGTGTATAGGACATTTCCTTTGCCCAAACCTCCAATTCCGTTAAAACGATTGTTGCCAAACCTTTTCCTCTGTGTTGTAGTAAAGTGTACATGCGTTTGACTTCCATTGCTTTTGGTTCAAATTCTTTTATAGCGCCACAACTGACTGCTACCCCCTCAGAATATGCGACAACAGCATGTTTGATATGTGTTATTTTATTGAATTGGTCATAAAAAGCATGCTCATCGCCGTCTCTTTTAGCTAAGTCAGCGTCAAGAAGTTTGACTAATTCAATAAAATCTGGATTATCAGAGTTGGTTCTTATTAGTTTTATCATTTTAGAAATATTAAATTGAAACGTAACAACATAGGTCGGACACAAATTTCACAAATTGCACGAATTAAAATGATGAAATCTTAAGGATTTTAAAATCTGAATAAAAAAAAACTAAAAATAAAATTCGTGTAATTTGTGAGATTTATGTCTGCCCTAAGATGTTACAAAAAAAGAAAGCCCACTGACCGAAATCAGCGGGCTTATTCATGCGGCTTTAAATCATTGTTTAATTCTTAGGCTCGGTTTGCGCGTCACCTTGTTTTTTACTTTTTCCTTTGTGTTCGCCTTTTTTTCCTTGCATTTTGCCAGAATGTTGTTTTTTCATTTCAGTCAATTTTGCGTATTGGTCAGCGTTCAAAACACCCTTTACTTCTGCATCATGTGACTTTTTCATTTCAGCCATTTTTGATTTCTTTTGCTCTTTGCTCAAAGTTTCATCGGTTTTCAAGGCTTTCATTTTGCCTTTGTAGTCATTACCGATTTTCTTCATGCTGTTTGATTGGTCACTTGACAAGTTCAACTCTTTTTTCATGTCCATTGCACCAGCGTGTTTGCCATTGCCACCTCTGTGACCTTTAACGCGCTCCGTTTTAGCTTCATTTTGCGTTTCAATTTGAGTAGCTGATTGAGCAAAACTGTTTGCAGCAAAAGCTAAAATGGCGACGAATAAAACGATTACTTTTTTCATGTGTGAATTTCTGTTTAATTTTTTAAAATTATTTTTCCTTCAAATTCTATCCTCATTTGTTGAGAATACATTTAAGACGTTGGTTTAATGAGGAGGTTTAAATAGTTTTCCTGCTTTAAGAAATCTTTAACTTAATGGGTTTTTACCTAAAATCAGTCGTATCAGTCTAATCAGTGGGCCAAAAAAGAAAAGCCCACTGACCGTAATCAATGGGCTTTTTCCAAAATATTTATTGTTAAATTAGTTGTTTTTACCTGGATTCGCAGCTTTCTGCGCTTCCTTTCGTTGTTTTTTAACTTCATTCCATTTAGCAAACTGATCTGCACTCAAAAGCGCTTTCATATCCGTGTCATTTGATGCTTGCAGTTCCGTCATTTTTTCTTTTTTAGCTTTTTTGTCCATAGACTCATCCGCTTTGAGGGCATCACTTTTCTCTTTGTAAGCTTTGCCGATTTCTTTCATTTTTGTGTCTTGTTCTTTGGTTAAGTCCAAAACAGTTTTCCAACTTTCTGGTTTTTGACCTGCCATAGCTTCTGGTTTTGCCATTTTTTCAGCAGTATTAGTTTGCGCAAAAGAGTTTACTGCGAATGCAGTCAAAACAGCGAATAAAACGATTACTTTTTTCATCAACAACATTGTTTTTTAATTGAAATAAATATTTTTTACCTTCAGATTCTGTCCTCAAATTTAGGGAACGGGTTTAAGACGACAATAATACAATGAAGTTTAATGTCATCAGCATTTTTAAGAAAATGTTAACGAAATGCTCATACTACCCCCTCAGTATTTTTCTTTTTTGTCAATAAAAAATCCGAAACTTGTGCCTTATTTAAAGTCATTTATGTTACAAAAACTGCGCAATCTCTCTATTTTCTTTTTAGAAAAACACCGCCGCAAAACGCAAATAGGCTTTTGTGTCCTCTTCATTGCCTTTTGGTTCTGTCTGCCAAAACCGTTATTCGACGACCCAACGAGCATGGTTTTGGAAGCAAACGACGGGGCTTTACTCAATGCCCGCATTGCAGCCGATGGGCAATGGCGTTTTCCGCCAAGCGATACCTTACCTGAAAAATTTATCACCTGTTTATTGGAATTTGAAGACCGCCAATTTTATTATCACCCAGGAGTTAATCTTTTTTCACTGGTTCGTGCCATTGGACAAAATATTAGAAATCAAGAAGTTGTGAGTGGCGGTTCTACCATAACCATGCAAACGATACGTATGTCTCGAAAAAGTCAACCCCGAAACATATTAACGAAACTCATCGAAGCAACTATGGCAATGCGCCTCGAAGTGACTTACAAAAAGAACGATATTTTGTTGTTATATGCCTCCAATGCCCCTTTTGGTGGCAATGTCGTCGGTCTTGAAGCTGCTTCATGGCGTTATTTTGGCAAAAGCCCGAAACAATTGACTTGGGCAGAATCTGCGATGCTCGCCGTTTTGCCCAATGCGCCTTCGCTCATTCACATTACTCGTAATCGGCAAGCCCTTTTCAACAAAAGAAATCGCCTTTTAGAACGCTTGATACTGAGGGGTAAAATTGATCGCGCTTCAGGCGAATTAGCGAAAGAAGAACCTTTGCCCGACCAGCCTTTGTCGTTGCCGCAATCCGCGCCTCATTTGCTGGATAGGGTTTTCAAAGAGCAAATTTTTAGGACAGGTAAACGCTCTCGTGTTCGAACAACCATAGATGAAAACTTACAAAAACAAGTCAATAATATCCTTACAATACATCACAATACCTTGATTTCCAATGGTATTCACAACGCAGCTGTTTTTGTGACAGATATTGAAACAGGCAATGTGTTGGCATATTGCGGCAATATTATAGGGGCAGGAAAGGCGCACGGTGAAGACGTGGATGTGATTCCATCGATGCGTTCAACAGGCAGTATTTTGAAGCCATTTTTATATGCTTATGCTCAACAAGAAGGTGAAATTTTGCCCAATTCATTGCTCGTTGATATTCCAACAGAAATTGGCGGTTATCATCCTGAAAATTATGCGGAAACGTATGACGGAGTGATTCCCGCAAGACGTGCCTTAGCTCGTTCACTCAACATTCCGTTTGTCCGTTTGTTGAGTCAATATGGCATAGAGAAATTTTATCATCATTTGAAGAAATTGGGCATCACATCTTTTACGAATTCGCCCGACCATTATGGTTTAACTATGATTTTAGGCGGTGGCGAAGGCTCTCTTTGGGAGATTACAAACGCTTATGCTTCCATGGCTCGAACGGCTAAACATTGGTACAGTTTGCAAAACAAATATGCCGTAGATGATTGGCATTCAGCGAATTATGTTTATAAAAAAAACAAAGACAAGCCACTTTTTTCGTTCAAATCTTCGACACAAGAGACCCCATCAGTATTGTCAGCTTCTGCTTCGTGGTTGGTGTTAGATGCCATGAAAGAAGTGGAGCGTCCCGATGGTGAAGGCAATTGGGAGTTGTTTAATTCTTCAAAAACCATTGCTTGGAAAACAGGGACAAGTTTCGGTTTTCGTGATGCGTGGGCTGTCGGTTTGACCCCTCAGTATGCCGTCGGTGTTTGGGTCGGTAATGCCGATGGTGAAGGTCGTCCAGGTTTAATTGGGGTTGAAAAAGCGGCACCGATTCTCTTTGATGTTTTCAATGCATTGCCAACTAAAAACGAATGGTTTGAACAACCTTATGATGATATGATGAAAATCGAAGTTTGTCGCCAAAGTGGTTACCGAGCGACTGATTTATGCGAAAAAGATACTGTTTGGGCATCAAAAACAGGGATTAAAGTCAAATCATGCCTTTTTCATCAATTGGTACATTTGGATAAAACGGAAAAGTTTCAAGTCACGGGCGAGTGCGAAGAACCGCAAAATATGGTGCATCGTCCGTGGTTTTTGTTGCCTCCTTTACAGGAATTTTACTTCAAACCCCGACATCCGAACTATCAACCACCCCCTCAGTATAGAGCCGATTGTCGCACCGTTGAAAGTAAAGTAAACCCGATGCAGTTGATTTATCCAAAATCTATAACAAAAATTTATGTACCCATAGATTTTGATGGCAAACCCAGCGCAACCATTTTCCGAGTAGCACACAGAGAAGCCAATGCTCAAATTTATTGGCATTTGGACAATGCGTTTGTTTCAGCAACAAAAACGTTTCATCAAATCGCTCTACAACCTACAATCGGCAAACATCG
Source organism: Saprospiraceae bacterium (assembly GCA_043772905.1). GTDB lineage: Bacteria > Bacteroidota > Bacteroidia > Chitinophagales > Saprospiraceae > JAAFJT01. The sequence continues at coordinate 66,363 of JAYVFS010000301.1, forward strand.
TTTAACGTTAGTAGATGCCAATGGCAATCGTTTAGAACAAGTTTTTGAAATAATGGCAAAATAAAAAAATAGCCCTGAAAGGGCATAATGTGTTAGCAATGGGTAACGCCCATTGAATAATAACAATGGGTAACGCCCATTTAGAAAATACAAAAAATGAAAAATTACCGCGCACAAACGCTCGAAGAAGAAAAAATAAATGTCCTAACACATGGTTTAGGCATCGTATTTACATTGATAGCCATACCTATTTTATTAAAACAAGCCTTGCATTATGGTGCCAACTATGGCGTTTGGACAGTATGCATTTTTGGCGGCGGCATGTTGGCAACGTATTTATCCTCAACGATTTATCATGTTGTTCAACAGCCCAGAAAGAAAAACATATTGCATATCTGCGACCACATCTGCATATTCTTATTGATTGGCGGCACCTATACGCCCATTATTTTTAGGTACATACCTTTTGAGGATGCCGTAATTTTTATGGCAACTATGTGGAGCATCATACTTTTAGGCATCGTTTTTAAATTATTTTTTACAGGCAAATTGGAATGGCTGTCCATTTCGCTCTACGTTTTCTTAGGTTGGATGCTGGTATTTGTCGCCAAGCCGATTTCAAAAACGATGAGTTTTGAGGTTTTTGAGTGGATACTGTACGGCAGCTTTGCGTATATGATTGGCATTGTTTTCTACAAATGGCGGAGTAGAAAATACACACATGCGGTTTGGCATTGTTTGACTTTATTGGGTACAATGGCGCATTTTGTAGCTGTTTATAAGAGTTTTGGTTAATCCTTAGGCTCAAACTTATTCCTAAAATCAAACGCATAAGTCGTTGCGCCATGTGTTTGCAGATAATCTAATCGTTCATTTGCTTCTTCTAATGTCGGT
>JAYVFS010000302.1:0-25181 GCA_043772905.1 Saprospiraceae bacterium
CACGTATAAAATCACTATTTTCAATATTTCAAAACCGACTTACGATTTGTTTCTATCTTTAAATACCAGTGAACCCACAACAGGCGACCCGTTTTTTGAGCCGTCAGTTATCACCAATCAAGTGACAAATGGGCTGGGTGTTTTTGGGGTGTATAGCAGTGCTACTTTTGTTTTGAAATTGTGATATTTAAAAAGCTACATGCCCCCCTCAGTATGTGGCATTAAGCTGCTACAAATCGGCAAAATGGGTAATAAAGACTTTTTCAAAAACTTTATTCCACTTTGGAATAAAGAGATTCTTAAAGGTAGATATTGCATACAAATACTTGAAGATGAATTAATTGTAAAAATACCCCCCTCAGTATTTTGCCGTTTTGAGGGGCTTCAAAACACTAATTTTTATTTGACAGACAAGACACTCGTTTTTTTTAACTCAAACCCTATTTCCTAACTTTTAAAACACGCAAATATGAATACATCGTAACCTGAAACACAACACAGCAACAAAAGGGAGCAACTCGAAAAACCCTTTAAAAAAGGCGAGCGCGGCGGCTGAAAAGCGTATGAGTAAGCATCTTTTGTATTCAAAACACTTTTCTATAAATCTTTAAAATTCACTAAAAATGAAAAAAATTATTTTATCATTGTCTATCGTACTTATCAGTACGGTTATGTTCTTAGGATTTAATGCCTGTCAAAAAGAAGTCGTCCAAGGACGGAAAACCAACAAGGTAGTACAAAAGAGTATTAATGATTTTGCTAAAAACTTAGCTACGGATTTACGGACAAAAAATCATGAAATAAAGTCCAAGATGATTGAGCGATTTAACCAAACTAAAGCAGAAGAGTTTTTATTGGTTGAATTATTAGCTAAAAATTTGACAAATAATGTTAATTTAAGAAATGCTGATGCTTACAATCAACTACAAATGGTAAATCCAGAGCTTACTGTTGCATTTCCAGCTTATAATGTAGGAGAGTCTTTTGAATCGCATATCAATTCAATTGATTACGTAGTAATTTTAGACGAGAATATAGATGATGAAAATTCTCAGACAACAACTCTAAATGCCTATGACCAAAATGGTAACTTTGTAACTATTTCATCTGAATTTAATGAGAACTTAAATTATGCTGTTGTCCTAAATTCAGAGTTTTATATTGCTGTGCATGACAATACTTTTGTTACTGTTGATGAGATTGTCATTACACCTCAGATTCAAAATTTCCAACCATACATGGAAGTAGGTGATTGGAATCTCTATACTCAGGCAGATATTGGGAACTCAGAATTTATGGATATGGGTATTTATGGCGGAAATCCACCTCAAAATGGTTCAGGCGGCAGTACTGGTGGTGGATTAACATGTGACAGAGACCCTCGAATCAAAAAGGATGAATTGCATAAAATTAAATTTGATGGTCATTATGTTGAAAGGACTTATGAAAGTAGATGGCGAATGCCTCACTTTGCAATGGCAGCAACTTATGCAATATACAGAGGGGGAACAACTGGAAGTAATGTGCAGCTAATCCAAAAATCCGTCCGTCGTCACAAAAATGATGTTCACGGTCAATATTGTCCCGATCTACAACTGGATATTGCAACTTGGACTCCTGAAATGGGAGATAAGTGGCAAGTTGCTTGGGTTGAAATAGATGATAGAAAAAATAGCAAATTAGAGTTCAATTTAGGATTTACGACAAAAGCGGATGTCATTTCTGCTGGTACTGCAACCGCAAGTATTAAATATACTATTGACTTTAAAGAGGGCGATAAATTACTGGGTTCAAGTTTAATAGAGTTCTGCGATGCTGCAAAGGACGAAGGAACAGAATATAAAGTCTGCGACGTTGATGGTCAAGGATTCTGGTTTAGGGAACGAATTAGAAACTAAATTTTTAATGGAACGATTCTATTTCATATGGAATCGTTCTACTTCATTTTTCAAAACTTCAGTTAAAATGAAAAATATACAACGATTCAAGTTTATCCTTTTTTTCTTGGTGGTACTATCTATAAAACTCCATGCTCAAAAAAAATATGCTTTACAAATAGACATATTGCCTTTTTGTGTTGTGGAACAAACTGGAACGGGCGTTCATATTGCCCTTCAAAGACAACTCAAAAGGAAGTTATATGCCGAATTAGCCTATGGTCTTACTTATGACTTTATTGACCAATCTGGTTATGATGGTCCCAAAGCAAATGGGCTGCCCATAGGTAAATATACGACTGAAGTTAGTGTAAAAGATGTCAACAATACTTATAATTTTACACTTCCCGATAAAAGTCTCATAGATGATTTCAACCGTTTGGGCTTTAAACAAATTACGCCCTTTAAGAGCTACCGATTAGATAATTATTGTTCTTTGAATGTCGGCATGAGCCTTAATAAATTTAAAAACTGGGTTTTTCGTCCTCAATTCGGTGCAATAGTCGGCATGGCAAACAGAGCTCAGTATGGAGGTGCATTGACAAGTAATTTAAGCGATAACCCATTTGCAGGTAGTGATCCACAACAAGGATGGATTGTTTTCCAGATATATTCTCGCTATTGGTATATAGGTGCAACGAGTAAAATAACAATTGAAAGGCGCATAAAAGAGGGCGTTTACTTGGGCGTTCCAATCGGCATTAACTTTATTTTCGATAAAAAATTTAGGACAGATGATTTGATTTTTTATACAGGATTATCCTTAAAAGTGGGATTTTGAAAAAGAGTTTTTTTAATTCCTAAAAGTACCCATTATGAATCTTAAATCCATTGCCCTGTTTTATTCATTGATACTTATACCCTTAGTATTGCTTGGCATTTTGTCAGCAAAAGGTATGAACCCAATGACATTTGCCGTTTCACTTGTCGGTTATGCCTTCATTTACCACCCCTCAATATGTGGCATTAAGCTGTTAAAAATCGGCAAAATGGGTAATAAAGACTTTTTCAAAAACTTTATTCCACTTTGGAATAAACAGTTTTTTAAAGATCTTTATTTCCATTAAGCACAAAGGCACAACTATTCTTATAAAATGGTTGTGCCTGTTTATTCTGGAAAAAAGTTGTTTGTGGTAGAAAATGTCCAAGTTCAACCTTTTAAATCAATAACAATGTTAAAAAACATCATTTACTTTTTAGTCGTTTGTGCAATTACGTTCATTTGGATTAAAACAGACAATCTGTATTTAAGTATTGCGATAATAACTGTTGGTGTCGTGGTTACATCGTACAGAGTATTTGTTTACTTTAGAAAGAATACAGAAAATTGAAAAGCATACAGCTATTTGAAGGGCTTTATGTTTTTATTCAAACCAAGAAAGATAATGTTGTTTGTAGTGCGTGTTTAACTCTTTTTTTAGACATGCACTACATTTTTAGATTGATTTTCGAACTATGAGGTCAACATAATCTTTCAGATAAAGTAACAATTTCAAATTCCTTTTCAATGAAAGTACTAAGCCACTTCAGTGCACTAATTGCGCTAACATTCATCATGTCCTGTGCCAAAGAAACGGACGACATCAGTACGGATTGGTCACGTATTACCAAATCAAAAAAGGCAGATTTCACCTCTTTAGGCGACTCACTAACAGAAACACTAACCCTTGATCTCAATCAAAAGACCCCCTCAGTAAAAACCGCTAAAAACACCCGAATCACCGTACCCAATGGTGCATTTCAAAACAAAAAAGGAGAAATAGCCGTTGGTCAAATCACTTTAATCGTCCGAGAACTCCATAAACCAAGTGAAATGCTATTGTCTGACAAACCCGCTATGACAACAGACGGGGGCATTTTACAATTTTTTGGCGAGTATTATCTGTCCGCTTTCCAAAACAATGAGCCGTTAGAACTCCGAAATAACATCGCTTTGACACTTGCAACACCTATAGATAACAAAAGCAATTCACGTAGTATGCCTCTTTGGGAAACAGATACAACCCGTAAAAAGCCTATTCAGGTTTAAATCAAGATGCAAACCGCATTGCAGTTGAACAAGTTATTACAAAAATAAGTGGCGCAACTTGGCACGTAAACGGAGAAAAAGCAACCATCAACGAACAAAACCTAATGACTTTTCAGATAACAAAACTCAATACATGGGTCAATTGCGATATACTTAAACCATTAGAAACCGATAATTTAACAACTGTTCTGGTGTATTTTAATCAAAATAACCACCCCTCAGTATCAACCGACCTTTTTCAACAACAACCCTCTGTGGTCTTTTTCAAGCCCGATGGTTTCAATGGTCTAATAAAGTTCTACAATCCCATTTTGACAAATGAACCCAGAAAACAAGGTTTTCACAGCTACGAAAACGCTATACCTGTTGGCATGAAAGGTAAATTATTGGCATTTACAACTATCAAGGGACGTTTTTTTATAGATTTACAAACTGTCACCATATCTGAACCTGCCCTTGGAAAACCTTTTGTATCTTTCACGATGCAACCGATTGAGGTGAGTAAAGCACAGCTTTTAGAAACGATTAATCGGTTAAATGAATAACATTAAATAAATACCGATAATAAAACTATTTTATCCGAATTTAATGAGAATTTGAATTATACTGTTGTCCTAAATTCAGAAGTTTTTATTTAAATAATATTTTTTCCACTATTTAAAATTTTCAAAAAATGAAAAAGACCATTTTATTGTTTTTATTTGGTAGCTTAATGGCTATGATAGGTTCTGGGCTATTTGTAAATAATATCCGTAGTGCAGGGTACTTCTTTTTAGGAATTAGCTTCCTTTTTATCATTCTCTCTGTTAGCCAACTTCTAAAAACACTTTTTTCTAAAGGCTAAGTTAAGTATGTCAAGTTGTCCTTCGAAAAATGAAAGGTTCTCATAAAAATCCTTTTTTTTGAATAATAACTCAATACTTTTTCTCAATTTTAGCCTTTCAAAAACAATTTTAACATTCTTCCTCAAAGTCATGGGCGGAGAAAATTAAACAACAAGATTTTTATGAAAAAGACACTTTTAGCCATCCTTGCTTTGGCAACATTCAGCACAATCAACGCACAAGAAGCCTTAACAAAGCCTGAACAAACAGAGTTTTATGAACCCGTTCCACCCGTTGTCACGCCTGCGGCAACATTTGCGGGCGCACCTTCTGACGCTGTTGTTTTGTTTGACGGTAAAAATTTCAACGAATGGCAATCGGACAAAGACGGCAGCGCACCCAAATGGACGCTCAATGCTGACGGTTCGATGACCGTCAAAGGGAGAACAGGCGACATCAAGACAAAACGAGTTTTTCAAGATTTTCAATTGCACGTCGAGTGGCGTTCACCTATCGAACCTGACAGTTTAACAGGGCAGAGAAAAGGTAATTCAGGCATTTTTCTTCAAGAAAAGTACGAATTACAAGTTTTGAACAGTTATCAAAGCAAGACCTACACCAACGGTCAAGCAGGAAGTATTTACAAGCAAACGCCACCGATGGCAAACGCTTGCGCTAAAATGGGCGATTGGAATTACTACGATGTGCTCTACACCGCACCGAAGTTTCGCAAAAATGGCACAATGGAAAAACCGCCTTATGTCACCGTCATTCACAACGGCATTTATGTCCAAAACCATACAGCGATTCAAGGCACAACCGAGTACATCGGTTCGCCAAAAATCATTGCACACGGCAAAGGCGGCATCAAGTTGCAAGACCACGGGAATCAAGTAAGCTACCGCAATATCTGGATTCGGGAGTTGTAATACCCCCTCTGTAAAAGCATTAAACAAAGCCGTTTCGAGACTGTCGAAGCGGCTTTGTTGATAACATGACGTATGGTAAACGTCAAAAATATCCGATATATGATAAAAGTTAATTCTTTTGTTTTACTTTTGAACCCTAAGCTTAATTCATCTAAATCAATCCAAATTATTTATGAAAAAACTCTACTCAATTGCATTCTGCCTATTTTGTTTCGGCAGTACGTATGCTCAAAAAACGGTTAATAAACCAGCGACAAATACCTCCGTACAGAGCAATCGGGATGCCCCCTCAGTATCAACCGACTTAAACGCCTATTTTAAGCCTATGAGGTGGCGCAATATCGGTCCTTTCCGTGGCGGTCGTGCGGTGACAATTAGTGGTGTCATCAACAATCCACTCGTCTATTATGCTGGCACAACGGGCGGCGGCTTATGGAAGACCGAAGACGGGGGTTTGACATGGCAAAATACCTCTGACGGCTTTTTCAAAACAGGTTCAGTCGGTGCGGTTGCCGTCGCTGAATCCGATGCCAATGTCGTGTATGTCGGTATGGGCGAGCACCCGCCGCGTGGCGTGATGACTTCATACGGCGATGGGGTTTATAAATCAACGGACGCGGGCAAAACATGGAAAAAACTGGGTCTAGATGCCACAAAACACATCGCAGGCATCTCTATTGACCCTAAAAACCCCGATATCGTCTATGTGGCAGCGCAAGGTGCGGTTCATGGCGCAACCGAAGACCGGGGCATTTACAAGTCAACGGACGGTGGTACAACTTGGAAGAAGATTTTTTATGTGGACGAAAACACTGGTTGTGTTGATTTGAGCATGGATATGAACAATTCGCGCATTCTCTATGCTGCCATGTGGGACTATCGGCGTTTGCCGTGGGAAGTCAGAAGTGGCGGCAAAGGTTGTGGTTTATGGAAATCCACAGATGGGGGCGAAACGTGGACACACCTTGAAAACGGCTTGCCAAAAGAGTTGGGTAAAATGGGCATTTCGGTTTCAAGGGTCAATCCTGAACATATTTATGCGGTCATTGAGTCCGATTCGAAGGCAGAAATGGGCGGCTGCTTCGCTTCTACTGACGGGGGCAAAACGTGGACGCGCGTCAGCAAAGACCATCGCCTCGTTCAACGAGCTTGGTACTATACCGAGATAATCGCCGACCCACAAAACGAAAATACGGTTTATGTTCTGAATACTTCCATCCTAAAATCCATTGACGGTGGCAAAACCTGGTCTACCCTCAGTGGTACGCATGGCGATCATCACGGTCTTTGGATAAACCCGAAGAACAATAAAAACATCGCCAATGCCAACGACGGCGGCGGTGCGGTCACTTTCAACAGTGGTGCTACGTGGTCGTTGCAAAGCAATCAACCAACAGCTCAATTCTATCGGGTCAATGCCGACAATCGCTTTCCATACCGCATTTATGGCGGTCAACAAGACAATACGTCTGTGATGATTATGAGTAGAAACCCTTCAAGTGGAGGCATTTCGGATAAGGATTGGACATCTTCGGCAGGTGGAGAGAGTGCATTTGCGGCTTTCGACCCCAACAATCCCCGTTATGTCATGGGCGGCAGTTACCAAGGAACGGTTGAGATTTTGGACACTGAAACCAACGAAGGCAAGCCCATTATGGTCGCACCCATTCAGTATTTGGCGAAACAGCCCAAGAATATGACCTACCGTTTCAACTGGAATGCGCCGATGATTTATGGACAACACGAACCAAATACCTATTTTCATGCAGGAAACAAGGTGTTCAAGACAGCGGACATGGGCAAATCGTGGCAAATCATTTCGCCTGACCTCACGCGGCACGACACCGCCAAAATGGGTTTCAGTGGCGTGCCTTATACCAACGAAGGCGCTGGCGGCGAAAACTACGGCACAATTGCTTACCTCGCCGAGTCACCTCATGAAAGTGGTGTCATGTGGTCAGGCAGCGACGACGGCTTGGTGCATTTGACACGCGACGGTGGCAAAACATGGTCAAATGTCACGCCCGCAGGTTTGGACGAATGTCTCATCAACTGCATCGAAATATCGCCTTTCGACAAAGGAACAGCTTTTATAGCTACGACTCGTTATAAATTCAACGACTTCACCCCCTCCGTATTCAAGACCACAGACTACGGAAAAACGTGGACAAAGCTCAACAACGGCTTGCCAAACGGCGCATTTACCCGCGTTGTGCGCCAAGACACCGAGCGCAAAGACTTGTTGTTTTGTGGAACGGAGTTGGGTTTGTATATCTCTTTCAATGGCGGCGCATTGTGGCAGCCGTTCCAAAGAAACTTGCCCATTTGTCCTGTTTTAGACTTAAAAATACACAAAGGCGACTTGATTGCTGCCACTTCTGGGCGTGCGTTTTGGATTCTGGATGACTTAGGTCTTGTTCGTCAATATGCCAAAAACGATGAATTTACTTTTTTCAAACCCGAAGACACTTACCGCACTTCATCGAGTAGTTCCTTAGACAAAAATGGCGATGATGACAACAAAGTCCAACTCGGACGCAGTGGTTTTGCGGGAACCAATCCAGCCAGTGGCGTTGTTTTATATTATCAGTTGCCTGAAAAAAAGGACTCTACCGCTGTTTTAAGCCTTGATATTTTGACCGAAAAAGGGCAAATCGTGCGCGGTTATTCAAGCAAAACAGATCCAAAGTTCATCTCTTTTGTCGGCGGTCCATCAGCAGAACCGACGCTTTCGATGAAGTCTGGTTTGAATCGTTTTGTCTGGGATATGCGCTACGAAACCTTACCGAGTGTGCCAAACGTCATGGTTGAAGGCAGTTATGACGGGCGAAAAGTCGTTCCGGGCAACTATCAAGCCCGTTTGAAAATGGGGGATGCAGAAAAAACGGTGACGTTCAGCATTCTGCCCGACCCGCGCCTCAGTTATTCTCCTACTGATTATTTGTCGCAAGAACAGACGCTTGGAGAGATTGATAAAAGCATCAAGGACATCCACAACAGTGTCAATCAAACCCGCCAAGCCCGCAAGCAAATCAATGATTTCATGGAAATGATAAAAGATAAACCAGACGTGAAATCAGTGAATGAGCAAGGGAAAAAGATTGTTGAGAAGATAAATGCTTGGGAAAACGAGCTAATTCAGCCCAAATCACAGTCAAACGATGACGTCATAAATTTTGAAAATAAATTGAATGCTGACTATTTTTTCATCAAAGGAGAACTTGATGTCAATACGCCTTATGTTACCGAAGGACAAAAACAACGGCTGTCTGAACTCAATGCCGTGTGGCAAAAACGGCAAATTGAGCAAGCCGCAATCCAAAAAGGCATTGACGATTTCAATAATTTATGTCGCCAAATGAATATGGGCAGAATTGTGATGCCCGTTATTCCTAGCGAAAAGTAGTAAGTGAAAAGTAGTAAGTGAAAAGTGATAAGTGGACAATCTCCCACTTATCACTTTTTATTTTTCACTTGAATGATTTCTGCTGCAATGCTCACTGCAATTTCTTCAGGCGTTTGGCTATTGATTTTCAAACCTATCGGTGTATGGATACCCCTCAGTATATCGCTACTAAAACCTTCATTTTCAAGGTCATTTAACAACGTTTTCATTTTAGCATCACTGCCTAAAACGCCTAAATAGCGTATATTTTTATCCAAAAGCTGCCGAATTACAAGCGCATCTGTGCGATAACCAACGGTCATAACGACCACATAGATATTGTTTCTCGAAGGGATATGCGGCCCAATATCGCTATAATCAATAAGATGCTTTTGATGGACAAATCTGTTTTTCTCCAAAGTATTCAAATCTGAACGGTCATCAAAAAGATGAATCTGAAAGTCCATTTTAGACATCAATTCCGACAAAGCCAAAGCACAATGACCGCCGCCGATGATGTACAGCTCGTTTTTAAAACCTAAGCTTTCAGTAAAAACAAAACGAGTTTCGTTAATAGACACAAAATAGAAAGGATGGATAAGGCTTTGATTCTCAAAGACTTGAAAACAATGGGAAGTTAATTTTAAAACAATAGGCAAGGCATTTTTCAAACAATAAACAAACCGCCTAACCGTCGGCAAATCTTCTTTTTGAAGTGTATAAAACAATATCGTTTGTTCACCAGAACAAATCATACCGCTTTGGTCGTGCGGTGCATTTTTATGGTGTATTTGTTTTTTTAAAAACGCAATATCCTCGCTGTTTTGTAAAAGTTTTTTAGCTAATTCAACAAGTTTTATTTCCATGATGCCGCCGCCAATTGAGCCATAAAGCCCCCCCTCAGTATCAACAACCATTTTAAAGCCTTGCCGCCCCGGGCTGCTGCCTGTACTTTCGACAACAACGAGCAGCATCACTTTTTCGTTGATATTCAATTGATTTTCAATGAATTGCCAGAGGTGGTGGTCTTTATTCATATAAAATTTTCTAAAAAAAGTAGAGACATTTTATCAAATTGGTTAAAGCGTTACAGTTTGAAACGGTTTATACCACAACCGTTGGTTCATTAATCGTTTGATACAGACTCATCAATACCTTTTCAGCCGTAAATGGTGCATCAAATTTTAACGGTATATTACCAAACGCTTTAACCGCATTTCGAATCGCAAAATACGCCCCAATGCCATACAACAACGGCGGTTCGCCCACGGCTTTTGAATTAAAAATCGCTAAGTTTTCACGCGTAGTTTCCAACGGAATGATGCTTATTTCCTTAGGAACGCTGTAAATATCAGGTATTTTATAAGTCGAAAGAGCATTTGAACGCAGTTTCCCTTTGTCATCATAAACGAGTTCTTCCATCGTCATCCAACCGATGCCTTGAACAATGCCGCCTTCAATTTGTCCAAAATCAATAGCCGTATTCATCGTCGAACCGAAGTCATGTACACCCCGAACAAAGTCAATATCATAAGTCCCCCGCAAACAATCCACCGTCACGCCCACAGCCGCCGTTCCGTAAACATGATAGGCAAACGGATGCCCTTTGGCAGTCGTCCAATCGAAATGTACTGAGGGGGTCGTATAGTGTGCATGATGCGAGAGATTGACCCGTTTGATGTAAGATTGATTGACAACAGTTAAGAAATCCACGTCCGTTTTTTCATTTCTGACATAAAAAAATCCGTTTTTATAGGTTAATTCATCTGAAAAGTAAACATCATCCAATATTTCAAGAGCTGTATTACGCAACCGTTTCATGATTTTTTGGCAAGCCATTAGTGTCGCTTTCCCGTTTAAATCTGCTGTTGCAGAAGCGGCAGAAGGCGATGTATTGGCAATACGCAACGTATTGGTTGAATGAACTTTTACCTTTTCAATCGGAATTTGAAAGGTTTGCGCTGCCACTTGAGCGATTTTAGTATTCACGCCCTGCCCCATTTCCACCGCACCTGTTGACACGGCGACAGACCCGTCCGTATAAACGTGCACCAACGCCCGCGCTTGATTCATCAATGTTTTTGTAAAAGAAATGCCAAAACAGATGGGCATTAAAGCCACACCTTTCTTAACGTGTTTATTTTGTTTATTGAATAACTCTACTTCTTTTCGTGTTTTTTCAAAATCAAAATGAGCGTTTGCGGCTTGCCAAGTTGTTTCGGCTTCACTTTCTGCTTTTTGTCCGTAGGGAAATTCATCGCCTGTTTTTAATAGGTTTTTTTGTTGGATTAGGTATGCGTCAACACCTAACTGTTCCGCTGCATGAGCTATTGCTGACTCCATCACAAACATCCCTTGCGGACCGCCGAAACCCCGAAACGCTGTATTTGGCGGCAAATTGGTACGACAACTATACGCTATCGCTGAAACATTGGGCACAAAATAGGCATTGGTGCAATGAAAAAGCGTCCGTTCCAACACGGCAGGTGACAAATCGGCTGCTGCACCTGCGTTTTGATAAAACGTTACTTCATAAGCCAGTATCTTTAAGTTTTCATCTAAACCAATGCGATAATCGGCACTATACGGATGCCGTTTACCTGTCATGCGTAGGTCTTCCATGCGGTTAAGACTGTATTTGACAGGGCGTTTTGTCAACTGCGTACCGACCGCACAGAGGGCAGCCCACGCATTAGCTTGATCCTCTTTGCCCCCAAAACCACCGCCGAGCCGAGTGACATCCACCTCAATTTGGTGCATCGGCAAACCCGTTACTTTTGCGACTGCCCGCTGCACGGCTGTCGGTCCTTGAGTCGAAGAATAGACCTTCAAACCGCCCCCCTCAGTAGGCAGCGTATATGCGCCTTGTGTTTCGATATACAAATGCTCTTGACCATTCACATCAGCTCGTCCCTTGAAAATATGTGGGCAAGTGGGAAACACCCCCTCAGTATCACCGAATTTAAACGCCTTTGGTGGGATTATCAACTCATTTTTCGCAAAAGCGACACGTGGGTCTGTAATGATGTCAAGTGGTTCAATCTCTACTTTTATCTTTTTAACTGCCCTTCGTGCAGCCTCCTCCGTTTCCGCAAGGACTAAAACAATGGGCATGCCTTGAAAATGTACATGACCATCCGCCAACAACGGCTCATCGGGAATGATGCCGCCAATTTGGTTTTCACCTATTATGTCCTTAGCCGTAATGACACGGACGACCCCCTCGGTATTTTTGGCATTTTGAAGGTCAATCTCCGTAAAAACGCCATGCGCGACAGGCGAATCATAGACAGCCGCAAACAAAGTGCCTTGTTGCAACGGAATGTCGTCGAGATAAATTGATTCACCACGGACGTGGTTTATAGCATCTATATTTTTCATGGTCAAAGATTTTTCAATTGAAGAAGGTTGTAAGATTACTATCTTTACATCAAAAATAGCCAAATTATGAAAGTTTTTCACATCCTTTTTATCTTTTTGTATTTCTCCGCCCCTGCTTCCGCTCAAATGACGGGTAAAGCTTTGCTTGACAAAACGATTCATTTTCATGACCCGAAAGGCAATTGGTCAAAACTCAAACAAAGTTTTTTGTTGCGGACGGAATCGCCGAATAGACCTGATTCAGTTACGATTGACTTTGATAATCGCAGAAGTTATTTCCGCCATGCGAATAAAACTGACGGCAAATTGATTGAACGCATCGTGTTAGATACCGTTGTTTCATGGAAAATTGATGGTCAAACATCCGTTAGTGATGACGATCAAAAGAAATATCGTTTGGCAACAGACCGTATAAAACGACAACGGGATTACTACACTTACCTCTACGGCTTGCCGATGAAATTGCGCGATGCGGGTACAAAAGTCGCCGATGAAGTAAAAAATGATACCTTCAACGGCAAAACGTATTTAGTGCTGAAAGTGGATTATGATGCTCAAATCGGTAAAGATTCATGGCTTTTTTACATCAATCCAACGACTTTTGCAATGGAAGGCTACCGTTTTTACCACAACCGTGAGCCAAATGATGGTGAGTTTATCGTTTGTGAAGGATTGATTGAGGTGCAACAGATGAAGATTCCACGTCGTCGTCTTTGGTATTATAATAAGGACAATAAGTATTTAGCAACTGATTTTTTGGAAAAAACAGAACCGTTGAAATAGTTAAGTTGTAAAAAACACTTCAAAATGCGCCTTAAAAAGCTGTTTTGCCAATAACCTTTTATAATCTGCCGAACCACGGACATCGGAAATCGGGCTGATTTCAGATTGTAAAATGTTGTTGGCTTCATCAAACCACCCCTCAGTATTCCTGATATTTTTATCTAATAAAAACGCTGATGTTTTTTGCAAATACAAAGGAATAGGTGCAACGCCGCCCACCGCTACATGTGGATCAACAAGGATATTGTCCTCGATTTTAAAGGAAATAGCCGTATTAACGCTGGCAATATCAAGATGTGTGCGTTTGCAAACCTTTTCGAAATTGAAATAACTACTGCCATCAGGCTGCTGAAAACGGATGCTTGTGAGGATTTCATCTGCCGTTTTGTCAAGGATTTTATAGCCTTTGTAAAAGTCTTTTAGCGCAATCTCACGCTCCTCTCCTTCTTCATTTTTTAGAAAAATTGTGGCATTTAAGGCTAAAAGAAAAACAGTCATGTCGCCAATAGGTGAAGCGTTAACGAGGTTGCCCGCTATCGTCGCCATATTGCGAATCGGTGTTGAACTGACGAGTTTTAAGTGTTTTTGCAAATTTGGAAAAGCCGCATTCATTTCAGGCGATTCTTTTATGTCTGATACAGTTGCGGAAGCACCGATTAAGAACCAACCATTTTCCCATTTTACCCCCCTCAGTATTTTATTGTCAAAAAGATGTTTTGCGGTTATCAGGGGCATGTCATCATGCCTTTGAACATATAAATCTGTACCACCCGCGACAACATTAAGCGTGGATGTTTCAATACGTTTATGCTTGTTTAGTTCCGTTAATTTTAATTTTATTGTCGTAAAATAAGATGGAACTAATTGATTATCAATGGCAAATCCAAGTATTGTTTGCCCTTTTTCTTTTTGATTCAATAAATCTGTCAATCGTTTTGCTGCCCTTTCAATGGATTTATAGCCTGTGCAACGGCAGATATTGCCATCAATCGCAGCAATGGCAGACCCCTCAGTATTCAAACAAAAACTCGTTAGAGACATGACAAAACCGACCGTGCAAAAGCCGCATTGTGTCCCGTTTTCTTCAACCATGGCGGACTGAACGGGTGTTAATCCTTCCTGCTGATTAATACCTTCAACTGTAACAATATGCTTGTTTTGAACATTTGCCAAAGGCAACAAACAGGATGTCATGGAGCGATAAACGACCTCGCCCGTAGTAGATAATTCGCCAATGAGGACAGTACATGCGCCACAATCGCCTTCTCGACAACCAATTTTAGTCCCCATCAAATGTTGTTGATAACGAACAAAATCGAGGACGGTCATGCCTGAGGGCAAGTCGGTTTGAATGGTTTTATTATTGAGAATAAACTGAATCATGGATTGATATGGATTGATATGGATTGATTTGATGTTGCGGATATCGAGCCACGAATTTACATGAATTGTTGTCACTATCTGTAAAAAAAAGCGCCATAAACCTGATAAAAGGCTTATGACGCTTTGTAAATGTTCAATATTGAACATCTATCTATTCTTCATTGTAATGTGACATTACTGTTTTGTAATCTTTTGAACAAACATCTCACCGCCTGTTTTTACTTGTACGAGATATAAACCTCTCGGGAAAGCAGATAAATCTATTTGTGTTTGTTTGGATTGCAACATCAATTGACCCGATGCATTCCATACATAAACATCATCAATACGTTTGTCGCCATTTTCAATGGTAACGTACCCCTCAGTAAAAGTTGGAAAAACCTTGATTTTTGCACCGCCTTTGTACGAAACGCTTACAGTTTTCGAGTAATTTGTTTTGCCATCAATGTCTGCCAATCTCAACCGATAATAGCTGATGCCATACACAGGTTTTTCATCTATAAAATCGTAAGCCAATGTTTTAGCGCTGTTTCCAGCACCTTTAACACGACCGATTTCTTCAAATTGATGGCTTGTCTTGCTTTGTCTTTCTATGGCAAAATAAGCACTTTGCAGTTCTGTTGCCGTTTCCCAATGGACATCTACATATTCTTTTTGAGCATCTGCCGTAGCGTTTATTTGGGTTAACTCTACGGGTAAGACGGGTGCGCCACTTGGGTAGTATTCATAAAAATCATTAAAGAAATCACTTGACAAGCTGCCTGTTCCGACATACAAATTATCGCCAACAGCAAATCCTACAGCCTGTAAACGTCCGCCACCTATGCCTGGGTAATTAGAAATTTGTGTCCATCCATCTGTATTAGAATCGTATTCCCAAAAATCGTCGGTGGCATGTGCTCCTAAACCGACATAAGCCTTAGTACCTGTAGAAATAGAAACACAAGCGAAGCGAATAGAGCCTGGGAAATTAGCTTTTTTTGTCCAGACGTTTCCAGTTGGGTCAAATTGATAAACATCCAAATGATTAACATTAACCGCATCTAATCCTAAAGCAATATAGCCTTTTCCATTAACCGCAAATGCCGCAGGACTACGACGGACAACACCCTTAGTAACCATATTCACCGTTTCCGTCAAATCAGGTGGTTGAGACCACGTATTGTTAGTGACGTCATAAGCCCAAAAAGAAGTGGCAGCCTCCATTTGATTTTCGTTACCAGAACGGAAATAAGCCGTACTGCCGATGGCAAAGGCAACACCGAGGTTTCCTGATGCACCCATCGTAATACTTGCTTTTGATGTCCACATATTCATACCTGGATTATATTCATATACATTAGTCATGTTATCGCCCATACCCACATAACCTTTGCCGCCAACGACAAAAGCAATATTGTCTTTTTTATTGCCGCCGCCAAAATTTGGTATATTTCCTGCTTGAGACCACGTTTCGAGGGTGGTATTGAATGCCCAAAAGTCGCTTCTAGGACCAGAGGCATCTTGTCCAGTTCCAATATAGCCTATATTCCCAATAGAGAAAGCAACGGCAGCATTTCTTTTGGTACCTGGAAAATCTGTCTTTGATAACCATATAGGACTCCCCGCACTAAGAGGTGTCATAAAAATACCAAGGCAAATGATTGAATAAAGAGTTTTCATTAAGAAATAGGTTTAATAAATGAACGAATAAAAAATTTAAGATTTTGTGTTAAAGCCCCTCAGTATTTACAAAGCACCGAGTTGATTGAGTTCCGTAGGTGAGATAGCCGGTAGCGACTCGCCTTTTTTCATTTTTTCAATGAGGAATTCGGCTACTTTTTGCGCTTGTTCAGCTGTTTTGAAACCTAAAGTGCCTGATACTGCGGGTATATGCTCTTGGTGAATCAGTTTTTTACCATTGACAGAGATTTCATACCCGTAAGTATTGTCCTTAACATTGATGATTTCGTAGGTAATATTCTGAGCCACTGGAGCTGTTGCGGCTTGTGGTTCTTGCGGTGCGGAGCTATTCGATGTGCTATTTTGGCAGGATGCAAGGAAAGCAAAAATGCAAATCCACCATAAGGTTCTTTTGTCCATGTTTGTTGTTATTCTAATACATCAAATTTAGCTTCCAAAATTAGTAGATATATTTTGATATTCAAAATGAAAATATTGAAAATACCTTATATCAATTAGAAGAAAGTGAATTTTTATCAAAAGCGAACCCCAATTGAATTGTTAAAGCATTTATACGCCACAATTCCTGTGTAGTATTTACCTCATTTATATACCGTCTAAAATAAAGATCGCCTGATTGTGTTGCCGCTATGCCCAAGGTCAATGAACGCCACAAACGCCATTGTGCTTCCAATTGAAAGTAAATAGGTTTTGAATGTTGGGACACATAAATCATGTCTTTGTTCAAAGAACCATCGTGCATTTTATGTTGAAATAAATAACCAAACTCTGCAATGACGAGTAGCCGTTGCGGGTAATTGTGTCGATATTGAAACCCGGCACCCAGACCATACCGCTTAAAGATATGCTCCCGACCGAAAACCCCGACCCCAATACCAACGGCGGATTGCTCGTTGAAGCAATATCCGCCGCTGATTTGAGCTGCCCAAGACGCATTTTCTTTTAAAGGCAAATACCCCAAATTGGCATCGAAATACAACGCACTGTAATCAATCTCCATCAAAGGCTGATGATACTGAGGGGGTGAATTGGCCTTGATGGTATCGTTTGATCCCTGTTTATTTTGAGCTGATATTCCCTGAATAAGCGCAAAAAAGCATAAAAAAACAACGATTTTTTTCATTCCCAAAAAATTGATTATTGTAAAATAGATGAGTTTGTTTGCTGCTTTTTGGCACTCAATACCCCATTTGATTGAGTGCGGCGAATCATAATATTTTCTAAAACGAGCATATCCATATTCGTCCGCAAATAACATTCTAAGGCGTGCTCAGGTGAATTGACAATGGGTTCATTTTCATTGAAAGACGTATTGACCAAAATCGGCACATTCGTTTTTTTATAGAAATTTTGAATCAAATTGTAGTAACGCGGGTTGTCTTCATGGCTCACCGTTTGCAAACGACCTGTACCGTCAACGTGTGTGACTGCAGGAATCAAGGCGTGTTTTTCTTTTTTAATCGGCAAAACCTTTTCCATGAAAGGCGCATTGTCATCTATTTCAAAATAGTCTGATACGTATTCCGTTAAAATTGAAGGCGCAAAGGGTCTGAAACTCTCACGACGCTTGATTTTCGCATTGAGTATATCTTTCGCATCGGCACGACGTGGATCAACCAAAATCGAACGATTGCCCAAAGCACGCGGTCCAAATTCCGCACGTCCTTGAAACCAACCGACAACACCGCCACCGATAAGACAATCCGTGACCGTATCCATCAATTCCGCATCTTGTAATTCTTCAAATTCAATGTTACGACCGACGAGGATCGCTTTAATGGTATCATTGTCAAACTTTGCGCCCGTATAAGCCTCATGTTTGAAAATAGGACGTGGCATATTGAGAATTTGATGTTGCAAAAACAAAGCAGACCCTACACTTGTACCTGCGTCATGCCCTGCGGGAGGAACAAAAACGTTTTTGAAAGGGGTGAAAGACGTGATTTTACCGTTGCAAACAGAGTTTTGAGCGACGCCACCCGTGATACAAACACTGTCAAGCTTGGTTTTATCATACAAGTCATTGAGCATATAAAATACGACTTCTTCACAAACTTTCTGAACGGAAGCCGCTAAATCTTTATGATATTGGCTCAAAGGCTCATCTTTTTTCCTGGCAGTACAAAAAGCAGACTCCATATAGTCGGAATATAGTGTACCGATATGAGGATCTCCGCCTTCCCAAGACATTTGAATACCCGTTTTGAAATGCTTAAAAAACTTAGGATTCAACGCAAAAAGTCCATTGGGCTTTAAGATGACTGCGCGGTGCACTTCTTCTACATATTTGGGTGTACCATAGGGCGCTAAACCCATAACTTTGTACTCGTCGCCATAATGCGGAAAGCCTAAAAGTTGCGTAAAAGCCGTATAAAAAATGCCCAACGAATGTGGATACGAGACGCTGTCAAGCACTTTTATCTTATTGCCGTGCCCAACCGCGCGCATAGTTGAAGTGAAATCGCCAAAACCATCAACTGAAAGAATAGCGCACTCATCGAAGGGTGACACCATGAAAGACGAAGCCATGTGGCTCCGATGATGCTCCACATAGTAAATAGGCGCTTTGACGTATCGCACATCAAAATTGAGCCGTTCGGCTATTTCTTTCTTCAAGCTTTTGAGTTTTACTGAGTTTTTTGCCCTTGAACCAATTGATTTCAATGTGAAAATATTGCTCAATGAGTAAAGGATTTTTTCACCCAACTTAGCTTTCGGGTCGCGTGAGATGGTGATATAATCAACATCGCCCAAAGTAATACCCGCTTCTTGCAAGCAGAATTTGATGGATTCTGTCGGCAATCCTGCCCAGTGTTTGTGGCGACGGATACGTTCCTCTTCGGTCGCCGCGATGAGGACACCATTTTTATAGATACATGCCGATGAATCGCCGTGAAAAGCGTTAAGTCCGAGGATAATCATTTGAAATAAGTTTATAGATTTAAAAAATGGGTGTGAATTGTTGGAGAATTATTATAAAAAAAACAGTTCGCTACTTTCGGTTCTTTAGAATTGGCAACACGTCTAAGGTATCCCAAAGTCGTGTTGCTTTAAAATACTGAGGGGGTGCTTTTGATGAATTGAATTAGCCTTTCTCACACATTAAAAAGATACTGGAACAGAGGTCAGGATATTGTTGACCTAATTGAAAACAACCATCCAGATATTCATTTGAAATAATATCTGTATTCAGTAATCTGTCCCATTGGAAATTGGCTAAGGCTTTAAAAAAGATACCCGAACGGTGTACAACTTTCAAACCCGCAGCCCGAGCATCTCTTTCTAAGGTATCCAACGAATAAGTAATTCTGTGTCCATGCTCTTTTTCGGCAGGTGTGATGGCACTATTATGTGTAATCAAGCCCATTTTCACCGCAATTTGGCGTGAAGGCGCATTGGCATTGGGACAAACAAGGAAAAAACGTCCGTTGTCGGACAACCATTCGTCATTGATGCGTTTCATAACACCGATAGGGTCGTCTAAATGTTCCAAAACATGTGTTAGAACAATATTGTCGTATTTTTGAGGTAAAACGACCGTTTCAAACAGAGCATTGATAAATTTCACTTTATCACCAAATTCTTTGTTGGCGAGTTGTATCGCTTCGTCAGAGGCTTCAACACACGTAATGTCTTTAAAATAAGGTGTCAACCGACGTGTAAAATCGCCTTTAAAACTGCCCAATTCTAACATAGAACCCTCTTTAAAAAAAGGTTCAAAAGACCGCACCATATACTTATGCATAACATCGAAGTCGAAATTATAAGCGTATTTATGCTCAGGCGTATCTTTTAATTCAAGATTGTAATTCCTTTTAGTCGTCATTTTTTGTTTTTTTTAAGTCAAACTTCATTAATAAATTATTGTTTCTAACAGTCATTTCTGTAAAGCCAAATTTTTTATACATATTAAATGCAACTGTATTTTCTGGGAAAACCTCTAATTGTATAGACTCGAAATTGTGTTGTTGTCCGTACAAAATACATTGATTCATCAGTTTGGAAGCGATGCCTTGCCCACCATATTCTTTTATCGTACTGACATTGGTGATAAAACCAACGATGTTGTCTGCGTCATTAAAATAAGCCGCTACGAGTCCGACAAGAGTCTTGTTATACCATACTTCAAATGTGATGGTATTATCATAAATCTTTTTTGAATACGCTTCTAAATTGATTTTTTTACTGAGGGGGGGTAAAAAATTATTATCACAGGCTTGTAAATGCCGTAAAATGTCTTCTTCAGTTGCCTTTTTCAAGGTGTATTCGATTTCAACTGCCCGCATCATTGTTCCAATTTTGCCAGTCCAAAACCGTGTTTACCAAACTCGTTGCCATTGTACAATAGGTAGGCATTTCCATCCACCTCAAAAATATGCGGATAACACATCATGTCAGAATCCCAATCATCATCAGAAGTGGTGATACCTGACTGCGCATCGTCCCGCGTCCAATGGATTAAATCATCGGAATACGCATAGCCGAGCCTATATCCACGATGCTTGTTTTGCCTGAAATCAGTGGCTTGTCTGAAACAAAAATACATGTGATACCTATTACCTATCTTCAATACTGAGGGGAGTGCTTGACATTCTTCGGGATTCAAAACATCGGAAATAATTTGTTTTGCTTCATCTTTTTGCCAATCAATGCCGTTTTCAGATGTGGCATGAGCAATTTTATAAATGCGGGCAGGCGGCTCATTGCCTTCACTGGGCAACCAACTTTTGCCGAAAATATACCACATGTGAAAGATGCCGTCGTATAGTTGAACAAAAGAATCGCCAACTAAAACAGCCTCATGTAAAGAAGAAGTCAAGACGGGTCCGGCACCCATTTTTTGAAACGTAAAACCATTGTCATGGCTGACCGCCAAGCCCGTTGATGTCTCAACCGAAACCGATACGCGCCGACTCCACCCACACGTATAAGCATAAATCTGATTGCCTACTTTTACGGGGTTAATCGGAAAAATGCCGTGTTCATCGAAGCAGCCTAAACCGCCTAATTCTATGACGGTATGGTCTGAAATATTGTGTATTTTGGTCAAGCTTTTATCCATATCCACGAAGGCAATATGGCTTAAA
Organism: Saprospiraceae bacterium; assembly: GCA_043772905.1. Lineage (GTDB taxonomy): Bacteria > Bacteroidota > Bacteroidia > Chitinophagales > Saprospiraceae > JAAFJT01. The sequence goes on from JAYVFS010000302.1 coordinate 21,422, forward strand.
AACTTGCCATTCGCCTCTTTCTTACGTGTTGAGAAATAAATTCTAACAAAATCGTCAAAGACAATTGTTTGAGGCGATTGTGCAAAACCAATAAGCCCATTGGGCGCGCCATTACTGAGGGGGTCAAAAACTTTTCCTTTCTTAATCCATTTCATAAAATATATCGATTAATCGTTTTTCAATTTTGCTAATCCAAATCCATACTTACCGACTTGATTTCCAAGGTAAAACATGTATAAATTATTATCCAATTCAAAAACATGCGGATAACTTATCATTTCAGAATCCCAACCTTCCGCCGAAACATCAATGCCGACTTGCGCATCGTCACGTGTCCAATTGATTAAATCATCGGAATAGGCATAACCGATTCGATAGCCGTTTTCTTTTCCCCGATAATTTGTACTGTATCTATAACAAAAAAACATGTGGTATTTTCCATCATAAAAATGGACATCTGGGCTGGCTTGTGCTTCGTTTTCCTCAATGAGATTGTCAATCAAATCTTTATTTACTTTTGTCCAATTCATCCCATCGTCTGAAATTGCCAAACGTATTTTATAGACAGGTTCGGGTTTGTTATTGTCTAAAACCCATTTTCGACCCGCTATATAAAACAGATAAAACTTTCCATTAAATTTCCTGATTTTAGGACCACTCAAAATAAACGGCTCGTCAAGGCTGTAAGACAAAATCGGTCCATCGCCCATTTTGGTAAAGGTATCGCCGCCATCATTACTTTTTGCCATGCCTATTGCCACGTTGAAAGGCACAGACTCGCATCGTGTCCAACCTGCATAATAAGCAAGCGTTTCATCTCCATTTCTGATAACGGAAACGGGGTAAGTGCCAAATTCATCGAAAGTCCCTAAATCACCTAATTTAAAAATAGGGTTTTCGCTTATGGCTTTTATGTTGAATAAGTTTTTTCTATCTAAATCAACATAAGCGGAGTAACTGACATATTGCCCTTTTTCGTCAGGTGCGGGTCTGCAAGAAAAATAAACTCTAACGGTGTCATCAAAAATTAATGTGGCAGGTGCTTGTGCAAATCCATTGAGCCAAGTTCTATTTTTAACTTCTTGAGGATTAAAAACTCTTCCTAATTTTTCCCATTTATACATAGTCAAATTGTTGGTTGGTGTTATATTTTAAAGTGATTTTTCTTAAAACAGTGTTTATACTGAGGGGGGTAAAGACACCATTATTGTAACGTAAATTCGTTGTTTATATACTCTTTTACCTTGTCTTTGTCATTAAACATCAAAACATCAATGATGGAAAGCCACGGAACAAAATCGTTTTTGAATTGCGGATATTCAATGTTGTTACTTTTAATAAAAGCCAATTCCATATTGTTTTGTCCAAAGATTTCTTTTGAATAAAGCGACAGACCGCCAATAGGATTTATGTAATGTGTTGCACCTATATTCTTACACAGAGCCAAAACTTTTTCTTCCGATTTTAAAGTATGGTCTATGGCTAATGTTGATGAAACAATAAATTCAGTTGTTATATCTAAATAGCCACAAATCGTTGTTAATGAATTAAATAGATATAAAAACAAATTTCTATCATTAAAATTTATAACCGTTTCTATTAATGGAAAAACAGTTGAAAATTGCGGTGCTTTTCTATACGATTCTTTGATTCTTCTAATTAATTTCTGTTTCTCAACCACGTCTGTTTCTGCCCATTCTCTTTGAACAATATTCAGATAATCGGAGTCTTTTTTTAGTGGAATAGTAATGTATTCATCTTTCCCATTTTGTAAAATTCTATTCCTATTAATCCAACCTTTTTTGGTAAATTGAATATTATCATAAACGATAAATTTGTCAACTGAATTAATTAATTGGAAATAGCCGATGTATGGGAAAAAATAGGGTTGCATAATAGCTGCAGTCATATCTAATTGTTTTGAGTTCTAAGCAAAATTCGACAGATTAAGTCCATTTCCTCAAGCGATAAATCATAATAAAGCGGTAAACAGAGTACGCGCGTGCTAAAATCCTCACTCACAGGCATGGACTGATAAGGCAGATAAGGCAGCTTATTGAGCGAAGGATTGAAATAACGGCGTGGATAAATCCGATGCGCATTCAAGTTTTTTAACATCAATAACAGGTCTTCTTCTGTTTTGAAAATGATGGGGTAATAAGCATAATTGTACTCGCAAAGCGAATTGATGCGGACGTGTCCAACATTCAACGTTTTTAATCGCGCATTATAATATTCTGACTGGTCTTTCCTTGATTTCAGAATCGCTGAAATGGATTTAAGGTTGAGTACACCCATAGCGGCGTGAAATTCAGAATTTTTCCCATTAATGCCCACTTCTGCAAACGTTTCAGGTCCATTATGACCAAAATTGAGTAAAAAAGACATTTTTTTAGTCAATTCTGGGCTTTGCGTAAAGACCGCGCCGCCTTCAATCGTATGAAAAAGCTTCGTCGCATGAAAACTTGTGGTCGTGATATCGCCGTATTCAAAGACCGATTTACCTTTATATTTAGTGCCAAAACAATGCGCACCATCATAAATAACTTTAAGATTGTGCTTTTGCGCAATGCTTTGAATGGCATCAATATCGCAAGGATTGCCATAAACATGCGTCGCTAAAATAGCACTTGACTGAGGGGTTATCGCACTTTCAATTTTGGTCGGGTCAATATTGAGCGTGGTCGGGTCAATGTCAACAAATTTTGGCACACAACCTTCCCAAACAATCGAAGAAGTCGTTGCCACATAACTAAACGGCGTGGTAATAATCTCACCTTTCAAACCCAAGGCTTGTATCGCAACTTGTAGCGCAATCGTCCCATTTGACATATAAAGTAAATGCGGTACGTTGAGATATTCTTTTAATTTTAATTCCAGTTCATTGACAAGCGGCCCATTGTTTGTCAGCCAATTGCGTTGCCAAATGCCTTTAAGATAGGTTTCATAGTCTTCAAAAGAGGGTAAAAAGGGTTTCGTTACGGGTATCATTTAGCTTTATTAAATTGTTTAAGAATCATTTGTAGCGCGGGGGAATGTGTGAAATAATGAAAAGTAATATAGAAACTGACTAATATAAAACAGCCAAAACTTGCACCTATGAGCGTGCCTTGTGCTGGCAAAACAGCGTATAAAAAGATGCCTAAAACAAGCCCTGTTAAGAGGTATTTGCTCAATATTCTAAAGGATTGTACGTAGCCAACATGAATTTCTTTATTTAAAAAAATCAAATTCAAACCTGTGCCGATGACACAAGCGACGAGAAAAGATTTCAAATACCAAGCAATTCCGAAAAAATAAGCAATGACATAAGTGGGAAAAAAGAGGATTTTTTTCAAGACTTCAACCCGAAAAAAGACCTTACTGTTGCCCCTTGCTTCAAGGATTGTCAACATCAAACTTGACAAAGGATAGGCAAATCCTGCAAGTATCAAAAGTTGGAAATAAATAGCAGAAGTGTACCATCTTGAACCAAACAACAACGTATATAAAGGCACTGCGGCAATGTAGAAAAAGCCCGCCATGAGGCAAAAGACAAAACTGATGAGTTCGAAATAGGTGAAATACAGCTCTTTAACTTTCTTATCATCGGTTTTAATTTGAGCAAAAGCGGGAAAAAGTACGGATAATAAGCTGCCCGAGGACAAATTTCGAATCATACCGTCTAAACTTTGCGCCCTTGTGTAATACCCCAATTCTTGTGTTTGAAACACTTTTCCTATCAAAAACACATCTAAACGGCTATAAATGCCTTCCATCA
>JAYVFS010000303.1:0-7719 GCA_043772905.1 Saprospiraceae bacterium
GAAAAACAACGCATCGCTTTTGAACTGGCTGAATCACGCCGAAAAGCCGCAGAAGAAAAAGCAACAATTCAACAGAATTCAGCATCTGAAGTCGCTGAAATCAAAGAAAATGTTGCCAAACAAAAAGAAGCTTCTGCCATAGAAGTCGCTGAATCGCGCAAAAGAGCTGCAGAAGTCATTGCTCGAACCAATGAACAAGTAGCCACGCAACAAGAACGAGCTAAGTCTGTTGTTGATTCGGTACGTCAAAAAGAAAGCCACGAAGTCGCCACTGCACGCGAAAAAGCATCAACTGAAGTAACAAAATCGCAACAAAGCTTGCAAAATTATATTACGCAAATCCGCGCAACGGCTGATAGCATTCGACAAGCACAAGCGCAAGAAGTTACCGCAGCGCGGCAACGAGCGGCAGAAGAAATTGCAAAAACGCAAAAACTAGCAACAGAACAGATACAAACAGCGACGACTAAGATAGCAGAAGCCAAGCAGATATATGCCAAAGAAGTTAATACAGCACAAACAACGGCTCAAAAACGCATGTTGGAGATTCAAAAAGAAGCAGAAGCTCGTTTAGCCGAAGCCAAATCGAAGGAGAAAGAATTGCTAAATATGACAGCAAAAGAAGTACAAGATGCCAAGCAAAGGGCAGTCGCCGAAGTTGTCAAGACCCAAGAAGCGTCGGCTAAGGAAATCGCTAAAATTAAAGAAAAGGAAGCCTTCGAAACGCAAGAGTCGTCGAAACGGCTGTCGGAAGTTAGGCGTTCTGCTGCTGAAAACTATGCGAAAATTCAGACGGTGGAAGCCGAAGCGATTCGGACAGTCCGTGAGAATGCCGCAAAAGAGAAAGAAAAAACGGCTATTGAAGTCTCTCAAGCCCGTCAAAGCGCAGCCGCTTTAATAGCACAAACGACTGATGAGGCACAAAAAGATGTCAAATCTATTCGTGAACAAGCAGCGGCAGCGGTAAAAGAAGTTCAAGACAATGCTGAAAAGAAAAAGCAGGAAATCGCTCGTCAAGTCGCTGAAACGGAAATAAAAGCACGCCAAGAGCAGGACTCTGTCCGTCAACGTGCTGCATTAAATGTGCTTAATACGCAAAAAGAAGAAGCGGCAAAAAAACAACAATACGCCAACGAAGCCGCCGAAGCTCGCGTGAAAGCACAGGAAGAAATAAGCAAAGCACAAAAAGAAAGCTCTGATGACATCTATCAAGCTAAGCAACAAGCTGCTGAACAAATTCAAAAAGTGAAAGAAGAAACGGCTGTTGAAATTCAAAGGATGAAAGAAGAAATTAAAAAACAAGAAGCGATTTTGAAAAAACTTAAAGAAGATATAGATAAAAAAAGTACCAAAGGGCAATAACCAAAAGGCAATTAACAAAACGAATTAATCAATAAACAATACTAAAATATGAATTTTAAAGATAAAAAAGTTTGGATAACAGGTGCATCATCAGGCATAGGCGAAGCACTCGCTTATGCGTTTGCGAAGGAAGGCGCGCAGATCATCTTATCTGCAAGGAACGAAACAGAATTAGAACGTGTGAAATCCAACTGCCAAGAAGCCCTTTCGGTAGAGGTTTTGCACTTAGATATTGGCGACCATGATTCGGTTTTTGAAAAAGCGGGAAATTTGTTGAGTCGCATTAATGCCGTAGATATTTTGATAAATAATGCCGGTTTGAGCCAACGTTCTTTAGCGGTTGAAACCGATTTATCCGTTACAAAACGACTACTCGATGTGGATTTGACAGGAACAATTGCTGTGACAAAATCTGTTTTAGAATCTATGATTAAGCAAAAATCAGGGCAAATCGTTGTCATTACAAGCATTATGGGCAAATTAGGCGCACCGCTTCGCTCCTCTTATGCGGCTGCAAAGCATGGTTTGCATGGTTATTTCGATACGCTTCGGGCTGAAACCTACAAGGATGGCATCCGTGTTTTACTCGTCTGCCCAGGCTATGTTCAGACAAATGTTAGCATCAACGCCCTGACCGCAAATGGCGCAGCACAAGGAACAATGGACGAAGCGACACAAAATGGTTTTACGCCCGAAGAAGTCGCTGCAAAAATTTTAAAAGCCTTGCGTCAAGGAAAAGAGGAAATCGTCATCGCCAAAGGAAGGGAACGTTTGGCAACTTATGTGAAGCGATTTGCACCACGTTTATTGTCGCGCATGGTTCGAAATGCCAAAACGACTTAAAAAAGAAACGCCGCAAACTATTGACAATCAATAATTTGCGGCGTTTTGTGGTGATGGACGGAATCGAACCGCCGACACATGGATTTTCAGTCCATTGCTCTACCAACTGAGCTACATCACCAACGACTTGTACTTTAAAAATACCAAGTGGCTTTAACTGCCAACCCTTCCTTCAAAAAGCGGTGCAAAGATACGTCTGTTTATGAATTATCAAAGCATTTTAAAAAATAAATTTACCTTTCGGAAAAATTTGTAAAAATGAGACTTCAACCTTGGCAAGTTATCGCCCTTCCTTTTGGACTATGGGCAGTTGTTTTTTTCGGTTTAGCCGTTTTCAAAGATGCTGGACATTTGGCAATTTGGGCAACGCCTGGCTTCATTGTTTTGGCAGCGACCTACGTTTTAAGTCCACAAATCAATTGGTGGTGGTTTCGACGCAATCCGCCCCCCCTCAGTATAACGGCGACAAAACTGCTTGAAACGCATTTTTTGTACTACAAAAAACTATCGCCTGAACTGAAAACACGTTTTCGGAATCGGGTAGCACTTTTTATATTGGGTAATGAGTTTATACGCCCTGTTCGTGCAGATGATTCTGATGCACAAAGTATGCGCAACAATGTACCCGAAGACTTAAAAGCGGCTGTTGCAGCCATCGCAACGCAGATTTTTTTTGGTAAAAATGAAGTGTCTGTAAGCAAATATGAGCATTTTATACTCTATCCACATCCTTTTCCGACCCCTCAGTATCCCTACCTGCACACCTCCGAAATCTATGAAGAAGATGGTGTCGTCCTCTTTTCTGCCGACCCGTTGATGATTGGGTTGAACAATCCACAGGCTTTTTTCAGCATTGGTCTCTATGAATTTTCAAAAATTTTCAAGAAAACGCCCCCCTCAGTATCGTTGCCTATTTTGAGCGAAAATGATTGGTCAGTGCTTGAAAAAATAAGCGGGATGAATAAAGAAACGATTGCAAAAGTCGTCGGTCTGTCTGAATTTGATGATTTTGGGATTCTGGCACACCACTTTTTTACATTCCCAGACTTGTTCAAATCCTATTCCCCTGATTTGTTTCAGTTGTTAAGCAATATGTTCCATCAAGACCCCACAAACGGCATAAATCCGATTGTTTCTTATTAGTTATGCCTAAGATTGTGAACAATTCCCATACCTCCTTGTTGAAACCAACATGAATAATGGAATTTTAAAAAGTATTACTTCGTTCTTTGGAAACGAAAGCCAATCCGTAAATGATATGACACACCTTAAAGTGGGAGACCCTGCACCGAATTTTTCAGCACTCAATGAAGAGGGTAAAAAAATCTCTCTTTCAGATTTTCGCGGAAAGAAATTAGCCTTGTTTTTCTATCCTGCCGACAATACACCGAGTTGTACAGCAGCAGCATGCAGTCTCCGTGACAATTATGATGATTTGAAAGCACAAGGCATAGAAATGCTTGGTGTTAGTCCCGATTCAACAAAAAAACATGGTAAATTCATTCAAAAATATGAATTTCCTTTCAGCCTTATCGCCGATGAAGACCTAACTGTTTTGAAGGCTTACGGTGTTTGGGGTTGGAAAAAATTTATGGGACGTGAATACGACGGCGTTCACCGCACCACTTTTCTCATTGACGAAAAAGGGATTATCGAAAAGGTCTTTGAAAAAGTAAACACCAAAAACCATGCAGCGCAGATTATGGATTCGTTGAACAATTAAGAATAAGTGAAAAGGATGTGTTATAAACAAAAAATTAGAAAAAGCGGTTTTTAGACGAAAAATCAAAAAAAATCAAACAAAAATTTGAAAAGCCTTGAATTTAAAAAACAAGACATGTAACTTAGCGGTTCAGAATTTTAAAATCGTATTGTTATCTTAGATAACGGCTTTAAACGATACTTTTGCTCAAAACTTACAACATTTCAACTATGACTACCCATTCACGCCGCTATGTTTTTTTGGATTTTGACACCTTAGTCAATATCAAATTCAAAAAATTAGAAAAAGTCTGCGACAAAATTTTCGTTTTTGTTGGGTCTGATGTCACAGCAGTCCCATTCACGCTTGTCCGCGATATGCAGGCAATGGGTAATGCTATCAAATGGATAGACGTAGGCGAATCGTTAACACATGATTTGAACTACCATATTTGCTTTCTAATGGGCAAATTGCATGAAAAAATAAGCGGTGATGTCGAATTTGCCATTTTATCGAATGATGCCGCTTTTGATCCACTCGTCAATTTTATCAATGCTACGGGTAGAAGTTGTTTGCGTATAAAAAATTCTTTATCAGAAAAACCTGCGCCACCGCCAAAAATAGAAACAGCTGACCCCCTCAGTATTTTAAGCCTTGAAGACAAAAATGTCGTTGAATCTAAGCCAGAAACACATTCCGTCCTCGAATCGCTCAATGCCCGACTTTTTGGCGAACATATCAGCGAGACAGATGACGACGAAAAAGTACAAGCCAATGGGGAACACACGCTCATTGACGAAACGGCACGGGAAACCGTCCGCCGGCTTGTCCGTTCAGGCAATCGCCCGCAAAATGTGATGATGTTGCGCAATTATATTTTGCTCCACAACCAAGAGCTGTCTTTGCATGGTGATGTGGATAAAATCATCGGGCGTTTGAAAGATTCCAGAGAAATTGAACTCCGCAACGAAGCGGTGCAATATAATTTTTAAGCGTCGAAAACTAGGTTTTCCTAAAAAACGTTTATTTTTGCAGAACTTCAAAACAGATGTTGTTTTTGAAGTTCTTTTTTTTATGAAAAATATAAAAAATCGCTCATTCCTAATTTTAATTGAAAATCATGGACTTAGAAGAAATTAGTCTGATTATTGAGATTGCAGAAGAGAAAATGGCAGGTGCTATTGAGCATCTTCAGCATGAACTCGTCAAACTGCGCACTGGCAAAGCCTCAACCGACATTTTGAATGGCATTATGGTGCCTTATTATGGTGCTCCAACACCCATTCACCAAATTGCAAACATTTCAACAGGCGATGCACGTACCCTTATCATCCAGCCTTGGGAAACCAAAATGCTTGGGGTGATTGAAAAAGGCTTGTTTGAAGCACAACTCGGAATGACACCACAAAACGATGGACAAATCATTCGTCTCATCATTCCACCTGTCACCGAAGAACGGCGTAAAGACCTTGCGAAGAAAGCCAAACACAGCGGCGAAGAATCGAAAGTTGGTGTCCGCGCAGCCCGTCAAAAGGCAATGGAAGAACTGAAAAAAGCCGTTAAAGCGGGTTTGTCAGAAGACATTGGCAAAAAAGAAGAAGCCCATGTGGATAATGTGACCAAATCCTTTATCGAAAAAGTAGATAAAATTGTCGAAGCAAAGGAAAGAGAAATTATGACGGTCTAATAAAAGTCATTTTATTCTTGAAAAAAAGAGTCATCTCGAATTTTTAGGGGTGCAAAATACAAGAGCCTTCTAATATTTAGCTTGACTAAATATAGAAGGCTCTTGTATTTTTAAAGTTTTATAACTTTTACAGAGGGGGGCTAAAATTTCAAAAATCAATCTGCAAACCCAAACTTGTTTTAGTTTCTCTATGAAAAATTAAAAAGAATCATTCATTTTCAAGGTATAACGACTTAAACAATACATTTTTAAGAAAATGTCAGGGTTGATTTATACTTTTGAGACTGAAAAATATTGAGAGAAATGGACATTCAATTAGCTGCTGATATCAAAGACCTACTCATGGAAGAAGGCATGGCGATTCTGCCAGGATTAGGTGGGTTTACAAGTACCTACAAACCTGCTGTGATGGATGGCGTTATGGGCATTTTGCACCCACCTTCTTATCATCTGGCGTTTGACCCCAATCAACAGGTCAATGATGGCAAATTGGTGGAGTATATTCGTAACAAATACCATGTTAGTAGTTCAGTGGCGCAAGAGGCTATAGAGGCTTTTGTGAAAGAAACCAAGAGCCAATTTGACAAAAAAGAAATTGTCATTCTGCCTGAAATTGGTCGTTTGTACGTTGATTTCACACAAAAAATTCAGTTTTTGCCAGAAGCAACAAATTTCAATGCCGATACTTTTGGCTTGTCTGCCATTAATTTCTCACCGATTTCTCGGTCAAAACCTGAACCGGTCAAGGCTGCCCCCGCAGAACCCGTTTCTGCGGAAAAACTACCTCAAGCAGCGCCGCCCGTTTTGCCTGTTTTGCCATTGAAAGAAAAAGTAGAAGTGGCTTTTTTAACGCCAATTGACGAAGTGCCGCCGCCTTCGATTATTGACAAACCAAAAATGCCAAGCTGGGTGCCGGACAATTGGCGCGACTATGCGCTTCCTTTTGCGGTCGGCTTAATCACACTTCTTGCGATTATAGTTTGGCTGAATACGGGAGATGGGCAAAATACTGAGGGGGTCAAAAAATTAGAAAACGACAAGCCTAAAGTGAATGTTAGCCCGCGTAACAATACAAGCGCATCGGCTAATACAGATGTTGCGCCCAATTCTGGTGCGCCGCAGTCGCCCACGAACCCACCCAACTACACGATGGACTCGCCTACCGTCTCAAACAATCAGTTTTTTGATGATAAGAAAAAACAAGATGTGACGACCACCGCTAAACCAGAGGCAAATAAACCTAAATCCTCAAATAGTGCAATCATTATTATTGGTGGATTTGCAAATAAATCTAATATCATCAGACTAAAAAAATGGATTACAGAGCAAGGTTATGGAGTCTATGAAAAGAAAAAATCAAGCGGTATAACGGAAGTTGGTTGTGAGGTTGGCTACGAAACCAAAGAGGAATTGAGCCGAATCGTCAAAAAAATCAAGGCACGTTATGGGGATGAGATAGAAGTTTATAAGAAATAAGGGAATTGATTGACATTAAATACAAAACATATAAGCACATAATTTATTGATGATCAATAAATTATGTGCTTATTTTTATACCCATGCCATGACTGACAATTGTTATAAAAAACTTATTCGAAAAAAAGTAAACCATTCCGTTTGTGCCTTATCCAAATTCCTTATTTTTGGCATTGTATTAATGCACACATCTTTAGTTATTCTTATTTTTATAGAAATAAAACGAAAAGTTACAATTCTTGCAAAATGAACTCGATTACTGAATCATATATATTTACAACACCTCCTCAGTCCCTACCCGTTGAGACCTTTTCTAAAACACTTACCTTAGAATTGACGACACCAGTTGACGACCGTCGTCCTGTCTTTGTGGTTGGCAATTTCAACAACTGGAATGTTGATGATACGCGTTTTCAGATGCGTAGGGTTGCAAAAGGACGTTTTGTATTCACTTTTCCAAAAGATATGACTTTGACACAACCCGTCCATTATAAATACGTGCGTGGCGGTTGGGAAAACAAAGAACTGGACGCCTTTGGCAATTCGACAGACAACCGCGTTTTGAAGCATCTTCATGGGTTTGTGAGTGACTTTGTGCCTCGTTGGGCAAATTATGGATTGACGTTTAACCCTGCTTTTTTACCCAAAA
>JAYVFS010000304.1:0-2724 GCA_043772905.1 Saprospiraceae bacterium
CGCCACTTTATACTCCGATTGGTCAATGGGTCAGTTTCTTGCGGAAGCGAAAAAACAGCCGTGGTTTGACAATACGCTCTTCGTCATCAGTGCCGACCATACAGGCGCGCATGGCACGGTTGAAGAATATCAAACTGCAGTTGGGCGTTTTAAAATTCCGATTTTGTTCTATAAACCGAATGAAATTAAGCCATCTGTTTTGCCGCGCGTGGGTCAACAAATTGACATCGTGCCGTCCATCCTTGATTTTTTAAAGTACGATGCACCTTATTTATCATTTGGACGCAGTATTTTTACCCCCCTCAGTAAAAACAACGATTTTTATGCGGTTAACTTTGAAGAAGGGCTGTATCAGATTCAAGACAATCGTTACGCCTTACTGTTTGACGGCAGCCATACACAAGGTTTGTTTGATTACACAACAGATACTTTTTTGTACGATGATTTGTCAGAACAACTACCTGAAGTGCGTTTAAGGTTGGAACAAGTCATTAAAGCCATTATCCAACAACACCATAAAGCCATGTTACACAATGGTTTAACACCTAAATCTTAGGTAATGATGAATTTGCAAAGACAAAAGACTTTAAATATGAAGCAGCTATTTTTTCTCACGTTTTCAATTTCTGTTCTCCTTTTTGCATGTAAAAAGGACAATAAAAAACAAGACCTCATAGACCAAGAGGTGCGCAATGCGGTCGAAAGTTTTCGTCAAAAAAAGCTTAACGAGTGCCGCATGATGGTTTTAGATTCTGCAAACAAATTGGCAGACAGCATCGTCCTTGTCCGAAATACCGTTGTTGATACGGCACTTTTGAATGGAAAACCTAAGAAACCGACGAAACCATTGATAAAATCGCCTTTGGATACGACACCTGTTGTGCCTTTGATAAAGCAGTAACACCAACCGTTTATCTGCCGTTGTTGTCGGTTTTGTAATAATAATCTTTATTTATTTTTAAAACAATCATTTGTTTTAAGTAATGTAAAAATTTAAAAAACAATAAATGTCATTTAACTTTGCTTTTTAAAATGTAAACCATTATGGCAAAACAAAAAAGGCAAGTTAACCGCGACCACGATATTTTTATCAAAGGCATTTTGAGCCTAAATGAATTGGTGCTGCTGTTGCTCAATCGCTTTATTCCTGACGATTTGAAGCAATACGTGGACTTTTCTACGCTCAAACCTTTGCCCGATTCGCATATTGACAATAAACTGGTCGCTCAATATTCTGACAGTATTCAAGAATGTGCTATGCGGGTACAGCAACTGCCCGAGCATATTCAAAATTTACCCGATTTACCGACTTTTCGTTTTTGCTTCCTTTGGGAACACAAAAGTGCAAAACCGTATGAACCTATTGAAGGGCAAGTCGAGCGTTACCGTTATGCCATAATCGGCACAGACCTCAAAAATAAGCGCAAACCAAGCCTTATTATTCCCATTCTCATCTATCATGGCAAGACAAAATGGGCAAAAAAAATGATTTTTGAAGACTATGAACCTTATTTGCCCCTTGAAATCTTGAAATATTTGCCCATCAATCGCTACATCATTATTGACATTTCGGATATGACAGTCCTTGAAATTGAAAAAATGGTTGATATTAAAGTCCTCAGAGCCGCTTTTATGGCGTTAAAAAATGCGCATGAACCCAGGTATTTTTTGGAAAATATTGAAGAAGTGCTTAAATTTGTTGATAATTCGCCCACCGATATTGTCTTCTATGCCTTTTTCAAAATGCTTTTGGAATATATGCACAGACGCTCAAAATTGGATGCCGACGAATTTAACCATATTGTTGAACAAAAATTAAAACCTGATATGGCAACTAATATTAAAACCATTTTTGAAGTCGCTGAAGAACGCGGTAGAGAGGAAGGTAGAGAACGCGGTAGAGAAGAAGGTAGAGAAGAAGGTAGAGAAGAAGGTAGAGAAGAAGGTAGAGAAGAAGGCAGAGAAGAAGGGGAAATTAAAAAAGCCCGCATCGCCATTCTCAATATGCTCAAAATGGATTTGTTCCCATTGGAACAAATTACGGATATCTTAGATGTCGAGCGCGATTTTGTCCTCAAAGTCAAAGAGGAATGGATTTTGAATCCGCTCTTATCAGCTTAAATACCCCTCAGTATTTTTGTTAAAAAAGCCGATGCTTCATATGGGAGCATCGGCTTTTTTACTTATCACTATTCACTTTCCCCTTAAACAGAGACGACAATCTTTTTTGTTTTCCCATTTGTTGTCATAATCCCCGTCAATTTGATAGGTTCACCCCCTTCTACCGGCACCTCAATGTCTTTAAGTCCACCTTTAGCAAATTTGAAAGTAATGACACCTTTTTTATTGGGCGTTAAGTGCTTATCGCTGTCCATTGAGCGCGCCATCATTGTTTTGAGGTCGCGTGTACCCGTTTCATTTTTCAACACCACTTTTATAAGGGCAGGCTTGATTGTGGTAGCATCCACTGCGGCGGCGGCAATGAGTTTATTGTAGAAATCAAGGTCAATCTTTTTGAAACCAACAGCCACCTTGAGGATTTTATTGTCCATCAAATCTGTCATCAAATCAAAAATATCGTCGCGGTTAGTTGTGCTGACCGTTTTCTCTTTCACCTTGGTGCGGAGTTTCAGGCACTTTGCCTTCATAGGCATCAATCAAGTCATAAATGTCTTGAAGCGTCTCCGCGGTGATGGTGTAGTCAACCAAATCCGACAAAAAAGG
>JAYVFS010000305.1:0-24821 GCA_043772905.1 Saprospiraceae bacterium
AATTTAAAACCCTACAAATTAAAAGTTGATTAGTTTGAAAATTTTTTAAAACAAATTTTTTATAAAAAAAAAGTTGATTGACATAGTTGGAAAGAGAAAAAGGCAGCTGATATTTGAGTTGGAACAAAAAAAATCAAACTGCCGATATGAAAAAAAACTTTTCACCGAAGTAAGAAACGGGCTAAAAAGCCTGTTTGAAGATGCCACGACAAAGGCGGCAAAAAAACGGCTTAGGACGCTAAGTAGTTTAGTGACGGGTATGCTGCATAGCAAAAGTAGCCATTTGTCACAAATTAGTAAGGGCTTACCTCAAAATATCAAAGCGGCGAGCCGTGAAACGCATGCGAAGCGTTTTTTAGAGAATAATCATACGGATTTTAAAGTTCACTATTTGCCATTTTTGCGTACTTTTATTCTTAAAACGCTTCAAAACAAGGTCAAAGATGGTAAAAAATTAGAAATAAATTTAGTGATTGATGGTTCGGTCATGAATAGCCAACATATTGCTCTAATGGTTAGTATGGTGGTCGGTAAACGAGCTGTTCCTATTTGTTGGGTGGTGAAAAAGGGTAAAAAAGGTCATTTTGACACCAAAATGCACTTAGCTGTTATAGAGCAAGCCGCCGATATTTTTAAGCATATATTGTCTAAACTGCCTACTCATATTCACAAAAATAGCAAAATAACCTTGCTCGGGGATGGGGAATTTGATAGTGTTGATTTGCAACAGCTTTGTCGCCAAGATTTAAATTGGGACTATGTTTTTAGAACCTCATCCGATTGTCTACTCTACGAAAATGACGATGTTTTTCAGCCCAAACAACTCTCTGTCAACAAAGAAGAGACCTTCTTTTTCATCGAAGGGGTTGATTTTTCTGAAAAACGGTTCAAAGATATCTCGTTTTTATATTGGCATGATGTCCAAAAATACAAAGACCCCTTGTTTTTGGTCAGTAATTTGGATGACCCGTTCAATATTATGGACGCTTACCAAAAAAGGTTTGCTATTGAAACGATGTTTAAAGACTTAAAATCAAGAGGATTTAACCTGCATAAAAACAGGTTAACCAAAGTCATTGCCATAAAAAATTTGATTATGATCGCTGCCCTCGCATTTTGTTTATTGATGAACTTTGGTGAACAAAATAAAGATAACTCATTGAAAGACAATATTAAACGTCCTGATAAAAACACTTACTCTGTATTCTCTTTTGCTTTAAATCTGCTCCATTATTGCTTATTTAATGCAGAAGAATTTTCTTTCTCTTTCCATATGTCAATGAACGACCCTTAATTTATTTAAAACATTTTATGGATTTTTACTCACTTTTTTTAACACTTTTAATTTGTAGGGTTTTAAAAAATTGAATAAAATACCTACTGCTGACTTATCACCTAAGTCTAAATCAAATGGAAAATCTGTTTTTTAATAACCAGAAATCTGCAAAATCTGGTGGTCATAAAAGTCGTTTATTTTCATACATTTTAAACTTTGCTAAACCCATGCGTTGTAACCAATGCGATATCGAAACCCGCAAAACACCTAAACCATATTTTGAACTCCGCGCGAAATTAATAGAAGATGCTTCCTCAAAATATTTAGTAGGGCAAGTCACCTCAGCAATATCAAAACCCGCAAAAACAATTTGAGACAACATTTCATTGTCAAAAACAAAATCATCAGAGTTGCCATTAAAATTGATACCCCTCAGTACATCGCTGGAAAATGCGCGATAACCTGTATGATATTCTGACAATTTATAGTTGATGAGTATATTTTGCGTCAATGTCAAAAACCGATTCGCAATGTATTTGTACATAGGCATACCGCCTTTCAAAGCCCCCTTACCCAATATACGTGACCCCAAAACGACAGGATACAACTCATCGCCGATGATATTAACCATCGCTGGAATCAGTTTCGGCGTATATTGATAATCTGGGTGCAACATGATAACAATGTCCGCACCCAATTCTAACGCCTTGTTATACAATGACTTCTGATTGCCACCATAGCCTTTGTTTTTTTCATGCACAATGACGTGGTTGATACCGATTTCACGAGCCAAATCCTTTGTATTGTCCTTACTGGCATCGTCGCACAAAACGACCTCGTCCACAAGTGGAAACGGGATTTCTTTATATGTTTTTTCTAATGTTTTAGCCGCATTGTAAGCGGGCATGACGACGATGACTTTTTTACCTTTGTACATCTTAGGAGTGGTTAACGTATCGGATACTTCAAAAGTATCCGATACGTATGTTATTAATTTTCAGCAGTTTGTGTTGTATCAGACGCTTCTTCAGTTGCTTCTTCAGTTGCTTCTTCTTCAATTTTATCTTGTAAAAGGTCACGACTTTGCAAAAAAGTAAACCATTTGATGGCTTTTTTGATGTCCGACACATGTACACGGTCACGGTCAAAATTGGGTAAAACAGCCGCAAAATACGCCCGAAGTGTTGCAGAATCTGCCTTTTCAGAAGGCGGCGGATTCTCTGCAAATTGGTCGCGCATATTGGTTAAAACAACTGCCAATTGTACCGTCTCGTTGTTGTCCGTATAAACAGAAACGGTTTCAAAAGGAGAGAACTCATGCGAGCGGACAGGCACAAATTTGCGTACTTTGGTATCAAGATTTTCAATAATCAATCCGTTTTGGCGCACTGCAATCAGCTTTTGAACACCACCTATGCCGCCTACCGCGACAAAACTTTTAACATCAACCATGATAAATCACTCTATTTTTTAATTAGTCAATTAAATTTTTCTAAAAATCCGCGCAAAGGTACTATTTCAACGCCAACGCCCAAAGTATCTGTTGTTTTTACAGAAAAATCGTTATAGAAAATCTAAATTCGTAATTTCGCCCCTCAATTTTCTCAACCGACAATAATCAATCAAAAATATGCAATCGAAACAGAGATATTTAGTGACTTCTGCCCTCCCTTATGCCAATGGACCGCTTCACATTGGGCATTTAGCGGGCGCGTATTTGAGTGCTGACGTATATGTGCGCTACTTGCGCTTGATGGGTAAAGACGTGGTTTGGGTCTGTGGCAGCGACGAACACGGCGCAGCGATTACGATTAAAGCCATGAAAGAAGGCTTAACACCTCGTGAAATTATTGATAAATACGATGGGATGTTCCGCAAATCCTTTGACGGTATGGGCATTGCATTCGATATTTTTCACCGCACAAGCGAACCCTTGCACTATGAAACATCACAAGATTTTTTCCGCCAACTCTATAAAAACGGGGAGTTTGAAGTCATTGAAAGTGAGCAATATTTTGATGAAGAAAAGCAACAATTCCTCGCTGACCGCTACATCATCGGCACGTGTCCCGTCTGTGAAAACCCCGATGCGTATGGCGACCAATGTGAAAAATGTGGCTCGTCTTTAAGTCCAAATGAATTGAAAGCACCCATTCGTTCCACACTTTCTGCTTCGTTTCCTGTCAAAAAGCCGACAAAACATTGGTTTTTGAAGCTCGATAAGTACGAACATTGGTTGCGCCGTTGGATTACTGAGGGGGAGTTGGAAAATGAACAAAACCCTGAAATCGTCACCAAAACGCACAATCCTACCGATTGGAAAAACCACGTTATGGGTCAATGTAAGTCATGGCTCGATGGTGGTTTGCAGCCGCGTGCGATGACGCGCGACCTCGATTGGGGCATTCCTGTGCCGCCTGAAATTGACGAAACGGGTAAGAAAAAACTCTACGTTTGGCTCGATGCACCGATTGGCTATATTTCGGCAACAAAACAATGGGCTATCAACAAAGGACAACCTGAATTGTGGAAAGACTATTGGCAAAAAGACGATACGGCGTTGATTCACTTCATAGGCAAGGATAATATCGTCTTTCACTGCTTGATTTTTCCCGCTTTGTTGCGTGAACATGGCGATTATGTGTTGCCTGTCAATGTCCCTGCGAACCAATTTATGAATCTGGAAGGACGTAAGATTTCAACGTCTAAAAACTGGGCAGTTTGGGTGCATGAATACTTGGAAGACAAGGATTTTGAAGGTAAACAAGACGTTTTGCGCTACAATATGATTAAAAATATGCCCGAATTGCAAGATTCAGAGTTCACTTGGAAACGTTTTCAAGAAGCGAACAACAATGAATTGGTGGGCAATTTGGCAAATTTTATCAATCGTGTCGTCGTTTTGACCACTAAAAATTTTGATGGCAAAGTACCAGCGATAGCGGAAGGCGTAACGGTTTCGTCAAGCGATAACGCAACGGCAAAAGTGTCCCCCTCAGTAGAAATAGAAAAATTGTTGAAAGAATTAGAGACTTTGGGCGATTTTATCGAAAAATTCGATTTCAGAAATGCACTCCAAGCAGTGATGGATATTTCGACGCATGGCAACCAATTTTTGCAATTCAACGAGCCGTGGAAAGCCATTAAAACTGACCGTGACGCAGCCGCAGCAACGTTAAATATCGGTATGCAAATCGTAGCAGCATTGACCGTTGTAATGCAGCCATTTTTACCATTCACATCAGCACGTTTGGCTAAGATATTGAATATCAAAGATTTACAAAACGGTGATTGGGCAGATATGCTTACGAAATTGCGTGGCGGTGAGGCACTCATTACGGAGGGGTCTCCGCTAAACGAACCTGAACACCTTTTTACCCGCATCACCGATGAAGTGATTGATGCACAAATAAAAAAATTAGAAATGACTGATTTAGAGAATAGTGGACAGTTGAAAGTAGAAGAAGTGGCTGTTGCAGAAGTCGAAGCGACCCCTCAGTATGTGCCGCTTGCAGAGACGATTACGTATGATGATTTTGCGAAAATGGACATCAGAACAGGTACCGTTTTGACGGCTGAAAAAATGCCAAAATCTGATAAACTCTTGAAATTAAGCGTTGATTTGGGTTTTGAAACAAGAACTATATTATCAGGCATCGCCAAATATTTTACACCCGAAACAATCGTTGGCAAACAAGTCGTCATTTTGGCGAACCTTGCACCACGCAAAATGATGGGCATCGAATCAAACGGCATGGTGTTGATGGCTGAAAATGCGGAAGGTAAATTGGCTTTGGTTGCGCCGCCCGAAGGTTTTCAAAATGGCTGCATTGTAAAGTAACGCAACGTAACGTAACGCAACGTAACGCCAAGTTCCACTTGGTGCATGACATACCACCAAGTGGAACTTGGCGTTGCGTTGCGTTAGAGCCTATCCCAATCATCAATAAACAATTATCAATCAGTGCATTATCCATCAAAACTTCTTCTATTTGGCGAATATTCCGTCTTGCGTGGCTCCCAAGCCTTAGCAATACCTTATACGCCCTTTGGTGGACATTGGGCTTATTCTAATGATGCGTCAAAGCAAATGGACTTAGCAAAATGGGGTGTTTATCTGAAAGAATTGGTTGAAAAAGGAGAAATCGCCTTAGATACTGAGGGGGTGCTTCGGGAGTTAAAAAAAGGATTATTTTTTAATGCCAACATTCCACGAGGCTACGGTGCAGGCAGCTCGGGTGCATTGGTGGCTGCGATGTATGATGTTTATGGTATAAATAAAGACTTATCTATCAATGAGTTAAAAATAGTTTTAGGTAAAATAGAAAGTTTTTTTCATGGGTCAAGTTCTGGGCTTGACCCTTTGGTGAGTTATCTTCAAAAACCTGTATTGATAAAAAAAGACAAATCAATCGCTGTTTTGGATAATCTAAAAAGCGATGCACAGATGTTTTTACTCGACACGCATCAGTCCCGCAAAACAGAGCCGCTTGTTTATTTTTATATGAATAAATGTGAACAAGTCCCTTCTTTTAACACCTTGATAGAGAACGAATTAGTGCCTCATGTGGACGATGCGATTGCTTTATTTTTACAAAACAAAACAAGACTTCTTTTTGACATTGTGCATCAAATAAGTTTTTTCCAATATCGTTTTTTTACGGAAATGATACCCTTACACATCAAAAATGTGTGGCTTGAAGGTCTATCGAGCGACGTTTATAAATTGAAATTATGCGGTGCAGGTGGCGGTGGTTTCGTCCTTGGCTTTTGTAATGATATTGTTGAAGCAAAAAAAGTGTTATCTAAAATAGGTTTTAACGTCTTACCCATTACAGGCGTTTGAATGTAATTGGTTATTTTTGCGAAAATTAAAGCACTCAAACACGACATTTTGAGTCTTTTTTATTTTAACATCTTGTCTTATTTACTTTTACTATCATGAATTTACGGTTTTGGCTCATATCAACGACACTCTTTTTGTTTACACAAACAATAGTCGCACAACCTTTGGACAGACTCAAAGACGACGGACTGAAATTGTATGAACGTGGTAATTACCGACAAGCCTTAGAGCTTTTGACACGTTACGATGAACAAAAAAGTAGTGATTTGGAAGTCTCTCAAGCAATAGGGATTGCCTCTTACCACGCTAATGAACTGCAAAAAGCGAAGCAATATCTCTCTCCAATAGCCTTAAATGCGAAAAACCCAGACCCCTCAGTATTGCTTTACTTAGCACGGGTCTATCACGAGGAATTGAATTTTAAAGAAGCGATAAAGAATTACAAACGGTTTTTGAGTGTTACGGACGAAAAACACCCAGAGCGCCGCCGTGTTGTCGGCGATGTACTGCGGTGTGCATCGGGTTTGAAAATAATGTCGCAAACAGACATGGCTTTGGTCGAAAATTTGGGAGAAGCCGTCAACAGCCGTTTTGATGAATTTGCGCCCATCCCAAGCGCAACGATTGATGACCGCATCTATTTTTCATCGGCACGAGCCGATTCAGAAGGCGGTTTGCGCAATGAGCAAGGCTTTTCTGATATGAAAAATGGACGTTATTTCAATGATATTTACTTGACCGATATAGATGGTGGGGATTGGCGCATGCCCACACGTTTAGACAATGTCCTCATCAATTCGGCACGTGATGAATGGCTTTTAGATATTACCAATGACGGCAATGCCCTCGTTTTTTTTCGCAGTTTGAACGGTTTTAGCGGTGATATTTTGGTAGATACCTTCAAAACGGAAGACCAAACACGCAGTTTGCCGCCCCGTCTCGTCGTACCGATGCAGCCTGAAAATGGGGATAATTCTCTATGTTTCTTCAATGATTCGATACTCATTTTTGCCGCAAGACGACCAGAAGGTTTTGGCGGCTTGGATTTATACTACACTATTTTTGCAGATGGCGTTTGGCGTGCACCTAAAAATTTGGGCAAAGGTGTCAACTCTGCTTTTGACGAGACAACACCTTTTTTAGCAAAAGATGGACGAACCCTGTATTTTTCTTCCAATTCAACGGCTTCTATAGGTGGTTTTGATGTCTTTAAATCCCATTTCGACCCTGACAGCCTTCGTTTTATGCCCGCTGTGAATCTCGGAAAACCCATAAACTCTGCAGGCGATGATATGTTTTTTAGGTTGACAACCGATGGCATGCGCGCTTATTTTTGTTCAAGTCGGAAAGAGGGTTTTGGCGAACGCGATATATATACGGCTTTGTTCAAAAATTTTCAACCCGAACAGAACCCCTCCGTACCGGTCGCTTTTCACCTCATTGAGCAGATGAAAAAAGAAGAAGAGTTGGCAAACGTTGATAAACCAAAGGAGCAAAAGATAGTAGAAGTGACATTAGATCCGCTTTTTTATGACAATGATGATGATTTACTGAGGGGGGCAAATCTGCAACAAATGCGGACAGTTCTGGGATTGGTCAAGCAGTTTCCAAACTTAAAAATCGTTTTGACTGGAAATAATACAGAAGGTGAAAAAGTATCTTTCGATTTATATTTTTCTATGAAACGATTAGAGAAAATTGCTAAGTACTTGACGGACAATGGTTTGAAAAACGAAAATGTCATTTTGAAAGCTGTGGGCAGTCAATATCCAATTGCTCAAACTTATGTCAATGGTTTGGCTAATCCAACGGGCGAAAAATTGAATCGGCGTGTGGATATGACGATTGGTGACTTAGAAATACCGCCTACGCCAGTGATTACTCATAATAACGCGCCTGCTGTTTCGGCTTTTATGGCGAATTCTGTAGGCGACCGTTTGAAAGTTCATGCCACAGGTTTGAGTTACAAAATTCAAATTGTAACGACCAAAAGGATATATGACAATGAGATTCTCGTCAAGTATGGTGATGCCTTGATGGAGGCTTTAGGTACTGAGGGGGTCTATTCTTATTCGGTTGGCTTATTTCAAGACTATGCTTCGGCTGAAATAATGCGTAGAGACTTGCTTCTGAAAGACAATCAATACGATACGATTATTATACCTTATATTGATGGTTTGCGGGTGACCGATGAAGTAGCAAAAAGGTGGACAACGAAATATACCGATTTGATGAACTATTTGGCTTCGCGGAAAAGACCTTAATTTAATGGTGAATGGTTAATAAAGTATTGATTTTAAATGTTTTATGATTGGAAATTTGGCTTTTATTTTAAATGGATAAATATTAAATGTTGACGTGGATGTAACCAAAATAGCACAACTGACAGGGCATACAGGAGCCATATTCGCTATTACTGAGGGGGGCGATGAACAGCACATTTTGAGTGGTGCAGGTGATGGTTGGGTTGTCGAATGGGATTTAGCAAAGCCTGATGTCGGGCGTTTGGTTGCTAAAGTTGAGCGCAATATCTTTTCTCTTCTTTTTTTTAAAAATCAAAACAAAATTATTGCGGGTGACATGGACGGTGGTGTAAGGTTTGTTGACCTTGCTGAACCGACGCTCATACGCAACGTGGCGCACCACGGTGGCAAAGGTTGTTTTGATTTAAAAATTATTGATAATCAATTACTTACAATAGGCGGTGATGGCATTTTAACACGCTGGTCGTTGACTGAAAACCGTTCATTAGAAAGCATTCAGTTGTCACATAAAAGTTTGCGTTGTTTTGATTATTCAAAAGAAAAAGATGAATTGGCAATTGGCGCAAGTGATGGCAGTGTTTATTTCGTTGATGCAACAACATTAGAGTTAAAAGATGTTTGGAAAAAGGTGCATGACAATTCTATTTTTGCCATTCGCTACATGCCCGACAGTACGTTTTTGTTAACTGGCGGGCGTGATGCGCATTTGAAATTAAGTATTTTGCCTAATAATACTGAGGGGGGCAAAAACGACCTTTCAAATGTCATAGAATCCCTTCCCGCTCATCTTTTTACCATCAATTCCATTGTTTTCCATCCTAAAGACCCGACGCTTTTTGCAACCGCAAGCCGTGATAAAACCATAAAAATATGGCAATTAGATACTCAAAACCCTAAATTGCACCTATTAAAAGTGATTGACACCATCCGTCATGGTTGCCATATTCGCTCTGTAAATCGCCTTTTTTGGTCAAATTACAACGATTATTTAATTTCGGCAAGTGATGACCGTACTTTGATTGTTTGGAAGGTAGAGATTTGATTTGAAAATGAATCACAACAAAGCTGCCCCAAACACCCCCGCCGAATCCCCCAACTTCGGTTTCAAAAACAGGGTATCCAGACGTGGATTGAAGACATATTTTGTCGCTTCAGCCACCCCCTCAGTATAAAGCTCTGAAATATTGCCGACGCCACCACCCAACACAATAGCATCTGGATCGAGCGTATTAACAATAGTAGCAATGGCTCTACCGAAAAAATAAATGAGGCGTTCCTTGGTTTCCTTCGCAGCGGCATCAGTTTCGATGCTGTCCATGATGTTGCGGAGTTTCTTTTTGACACCTGTTTTTGAAAAATAAAAACGCTCAAGTGCAGGTCCTGAAATCACTGTTTCGATGCAACCGATTTGACCACAATAACATTTGCCGCCCGATGCATCTAAAAAATTATGTCCCCACTCGCCAGCAATGCCTTGACGACCATTCCAAACTTGTCTGTTAAACACAACTCCGCCGCCGACACCTGTGCCCATGATGACCCCAAACACGACTTCTGCATTAGGCAAAACGTCTGGGACAGCCCCTAAAATGGCTTCTGCGATGGCAAAACAGTTTGCATCGTTCGCCATATTGACTTCGATACCAAGCCGCGTTGCTAAGCCTTTTTTGAAAGGTTGTCCATTGAGGCAAGTCGTATTCGCATTTTTATGCACGCCTTGGACGGGGTCATTTGTGCCGGGTACGCCTATGCCGACCTTTGTTGCTTTGATGCCCGCCGATTCTTCAAGCATCGAAACGACGCGAGCAATCTGATCAATAATGTGTTGATAGCCTTTTTCGGATTCCGTCGGTAGCCGCAAACGGGCAATTACTGAGGGGTCTGTTTTTGAGGCGATGACGACACCTTCGATTTTTGTGCCGCCTAAGTCAATGCCAAATAGTGGTTGATTCATTCTTGTTATTTTTTTAGTCCCAAAAATAGTAAAGTCGTTTTATTTATTTTCAAAAAAATTGCTTTGATGCAATATGTCGAATTTGTCTTTTTTTAGATAAAAAAAACTTAATTTTGTCAAATACTAAAACAATATACTATAAAAGTTGCTATTTCTACACGTCTTAAAATAATATCACAATGAACAAGCTTGATTTCATACACACCATTCGACAACTCATTGCTGACGGTAAAACCGATGAAGCTCTCGATATTATGCGTGCAAATGTGGGTAATTTTGACGCTTCTCTTGTAACAGATGTGACATTATTGGAGAGTCGTTATACAAAAGCCTTCAATGATTTTACATTAAAAGGCATATTGCCGCGTGAGGACTATGACCGCACAGTGGCTCAAATCAACTACGCTTTACTTGAAATTATTGAAAAATTAGAAAAATCAGCCCCCCTCAGTACAGGCAGTGCTAAAAATAAAAACAGTGGGCGGATTTTGCATAATATCCCAGGTACGATGCCTGTTGGCAAAGAACGTCGCTGCATCGTTCGCATCGCTTATGACGATGAGACCTTACTGCGCGACTTACAAAAAGATGAAAACACGACGATTGAAAACGTCCGAATTGCCGAAGTCATGGGTGTTGAATTGGTTGATTTCAACGAAATTCCTGCTTTTAGCGTCCGAACCATTACAGAAGAGGAGCAATTTATCTGTGATGATGACTATACGCAGTGGCTTTTTATGGTCAAAGCCTTGCGTGAAGGCAAATATCCATTGACTTTAAAGGTGTCTGTCATTGAAGAAGTGAACGGAAAAGAGCGCAAACGCGACATTGTTTTAGAAAAAGAAGTGTACATCATCAGCCAACTCGAGGAGCCGCCTGCCGCTGCCAAGGCAAGTGAGGTCGTCGTACAACCTTCGGCAACACATTTTGAAGATTCAAGCATACACCTTAACTATGTGACGACTGAAACGAACAGAGCCGCCGCTGCGACTTCATCACCGTCATCGAAGCGTTTTTCGTTTTCGGGCATTGCCTCAACGATTGCCGTTATTGCCGTGGCTTTGACAGGTTGGGTTACTTTTCAGACCTTCAAGACATCGCCAAATTCACCTGTTATTGTAGCAGATAATGAGAAAAGTGGTCAAAATGGCACATATCCTATACCTTCGCCAGTGGTGAACGATACATCAGTACATTTTGAAGCGCCAAAGATTTATAGCAATGAGACAAAGGAGGTAATTGCTCAAAATAATAGTCAAACTCCCAATGGCCAAGCGCCCCAACATGCTGATGTACAGGCATCTTACAAAAGTCATGAGGTATCTGCCTCTACACAAGCCTCAAAACCCGCTTCTAATACTACTGATATAATAAAAGTGACAAAAAAACCGAGTGATAAAGGCACAACAAGCGGGAACGCAACCAAAAATAAGGTCAAGAATAAGAATCCCGTGTCTGTTAAACCAAATATAAAACCAGATACATTGTTGAATCCAACACCTGAAGTTACTGAACCTAAGATTAAAATTGGCGACATAAAAATAGTGCCTTCCACAAATGTCACGACGACAACAGAACCAGAGGTAAAAACATTTAAGGTGCGACTCATTCTGAAAGGAAAGATGAAAAAAGCCGAAATTTTTGTTGATGGACAATCGGTTGACCGCTTCTTGAAAAAAGATATTTGGGGCACCCCTCAGTATATTGAGTTCAAATCGAGCAAAGAACGGCATACCATTACTTTCAAGAGTGGCAATGTCAGTTGTAGTGTCGAAAATGTATTGGTTGAAAATGGCGATATGACGGTTGAACCGTGTTCTTTTTGAATAATTTTAAATTTTAGGATATTAAGAACAAAGACGATAAGATTCCCTGTGAGTCTTATCGTCTTTATTCTTAATATCCTAAAACCTCAGGAAATTAGTTCTCCTTCAACAAGGTTTGCACATCTCCCATAAAACGGTCAACATCTTTAGCATCTGTTCCATCACAAAACGAGCGGACATGCCGTTTTTTATCCACCAGAATAAGGCGACCGGAGTGGTCAAAACCGCCTGGAGAATTTGGGTTTTCTTTCGCAATGCTGAAATAATCGTCCGCAATGCCAAAAATGGAATCCTTTTCGCCTGTTACAAATTGCCATTTTGGTGCAACGACACCTAATTTTCCTGCATATTCCTTCAAACGACCAATCGTATCGTGTTTAGGGTCAATCGAATGTGACAATAATAAAACGCTGGACGAGTCCTTAAATCGGTCATGCACGCGCAACATCTGTGCAGTCACTTTTGGGCAAATCGTTGGGCAATGCGTGAAAAAGAAGTCAACGACGTATATTTTTCCATCAAAATCAGCATTCGTCACCGCATCACCATTTTGATTGATAAAACTGAAATCGGGGATGGTTGGATAAATCGTATCGCCCGTAGCCGTCAAGCCTAAACGTTCACCGATGATGGGCAATGTTTTTGGCGCATCATTTCCACAAGAAATCATAAAAATACTGAGGGGGGCTATAAAAAGGCAAAAAGCAAATATTTTTAATTTTGACATGTTTTTTGTTTATAAAAAATTGAAAATCAAAGATTTATTGGCGAAAGGTATAGTAAACAGAGATTGAATAGGTTTTTATTTTTTTGCAAAAAAAATAAAAACCTATTCAATCTCTGTTTACTATACCTTCTCAAAACTTACTCCTTTATGGACTTAGGCGCATTCTTCAACAAACCATTACCAATAGCAATCGTCATAAAAACATCATCGTTTATTTGTTTAATCGTGTCTTGTTGCCCTTTCAGATATTTCATCATATCGTCATGTTTCATCTCAGGATTCGGATATTTATACCCTGCCATCCAATCGTTCATATTGTCCTCCGTTTTTGCAAGTAACAGAATGGCATTGATAAGCGAATCTTTCATTGCGGCATTGTCATCAGGCACTTCGTCTTTGTAGGCGCCGAGTTGCCGTTTCATGCGGTTTATATCACCCATTTTAGGCATCACTTCGTCGTGGACTTTCATAATCTCTTGATTTAGAAGAGTTTCAGCTTCTTTGTTTTCGCTTTTACACGCAGAAAAAGACAATATGAAACCAAATGCGAGGAGCAGTAAAAAGGGATTTTTAATCATTTTTAACATTTTGAATATTGAGTTTTGGTAATAAAGAAATCTTTTTGTGCAAAGTTACAATGCCCCAATCGAAATATGCGTTTCAAATGCCAAAATCTTGGAATCGGGCATTTGGCGTTTTGGCATTTGAATTTTTGGTAATTTTTCATTTTTGTCACGATTCTTGCGAGTGTAGCGTAAGACTATTATTTAATGTATCACCAATTTCAATTTATAAAATATTCACTCGCATTATTGTTTGTTTTTCAAAACATTATGCTTTTTGCCCAAGCACCAACGGGGACAGCTGCGCTGTGGTCAGAATTGGAGGAGCAGATACAAAAAGGCAACAAACATGCACTGCGCGATTTAGGGACTTTTCTCGACAAACCTGATTATGCCGATGCGACCCGCCGCACCTTAATGCGTTATACTTTTTTTACCAAAAATGAAATCAACCTCGCAACGGCTTCACGTGAAGATTTCCTTGGTTTTTTCTATGACAATGAATTAAAATTTTCTGAAATTCTTAAAGCCTTTTATCGAACACCTATTGAAGAACAAAGTTTAGATACGACGGTGTTCAAAGTTCAAATTATTAAGAAAACGGTACAAGTATCCCCCTCAGTAAAACGGGCTATTTTAGCTCAAAAATTCGATTCCCTTTGTCTTGAAAAACAGAAAAACATTGAAATTCAATCAATTATAGATGAAATAAGTGCATTGAAAACACCCAGTGCTTATGATTGGTTGCGTCGAACCTTAGCATCTGAACCCTTTGGACAAAACTACGATGATACCTATTTGAGCCTGTGCGAAGGTTTAAAAACAGACCCGTCCTTAGAAAGTCTTCAAGCCATTTTAAAGGCAGTTGAGCGGGGCTTGGTACATCCAGAATTGTTGTCCGCCGCATTCCTCGACTTGACCAATAGCGCAGTTACCGAATCACAAACCCGTCACTTACTCGATTCTTTGGGTACGTTAGATGCTATTCGTGCTTACGGATATGACTGTAGTTTGACTTTTAAAGAATTCTTTTTTTATGAAAAAGTGGACTATTATGGCAAAATATTGAGCAACTCGAATGTACCGCATTGGATACTACGCAATGCCCTACACGACCTTATAGAGACACATCACCCGCGTTTATTGTTTTTCCTTGCCGCACAAGTCCATTTAAAACCGAATGAGAAAGAAGAGTACACCGAATTGTTGCAAAAATTAACGAATAACGTCTTGATTCATACATTACCTGACAGCAAAACAACGGAAGAAGCGGACATTGAGCAATGGAAAAATTATGTTCATTGGTGGGCAATACATCAAGAAGATTTTGAATGGGACAACACGACAGAACGTTTTTTAAGCCATACAGAAATGGTGGAACGAACAGAGGAAATTGAACGGCTTGTACGTCGTTTAGGTTCGTCTAACGACTCGGTTGCGATAGCTGCATTTAAGCAGCTGACCGAAAATGACCCTTCAATTGTGACGGCGACGATGGAAAAATTTCGCCCACTGTTGCGCTCTTATAATGTACATTTACCTGAGATAAATTATCCATTTTTGGAGTATATGACACAATTCACGGCCTTCTGTCGATTAAGAAAAATAAGCCTTGATTTACCCCATAGTTTAGATTCTGCATTATTGGTTTTGTCCTCAACGAATATACCTTCAAAACGATATGGTATTGAAAACCAATGTATTGAATCACTTAAACTTAAAGATATATCCGCCCTTGAATATTATGGGTTGCTTAATTCAAGCGATTTAGCTATAAATTTTTCCGTTTCTCGCATGCTTGATGTTTTTTATTCAAAACATTGGTTAGAAGTCATTTCAGAAAATTCAAATTTAAGTCTTTATATCAAAAAATCTGTTCTATTTAAGCGCATTGGCACAGGTGGAACGTGTGGTTTGTATGACCGAAAAATGGATGTCAAAGACGACTTACTACGTGAACGCCTATCAAAAATAGCCCGTATGGAAGGGGATTCTGATATCCGAAATTATATTTTAACAAGGCTGAATCCTTCCACAACTACCTTGTTAAACGAGGACAATGAAGAAGCACAATCTAATGAAAAAAAGCAATTCTCAATTGCTGAAAGGATAGAAAAACTAAAAGCTGCTTCTGAAATTGACATTGACGAAATAAACGATTTTGTTTTAGATTCTACCTATTCAGACCAATATAAGCCGCAATTAATTGGTTTTTTAAAAAAAATAACCCCCCTCAGTAGTTTAAGACGATTTAAGCTAAAAGACCATTTGACCGTCAGTAATGACCTCAAACTGTTCTCAGATATGGTTATTGGACAAAAAGATTTAGACGACTTTTTAAACATTTTCAAAGCAGATATTTCACCCAATGACTCACTTATTGAACAAGGGCTTTGGTCTTTTATCAATAAGCAAACAGCTTCTTACTCCGTTGATGAGAATGGCTCATTTTGGAATGACATGTTCAAAGTTTCATGGTTCAGTAATTTAATCCATAGTAATACGATGCAATTGTCTCAAAAAGATATGGTTGTGTTTATAATGCGTAATTATTTGATTAATAGTGAATTTATGTCTGAATTTGAAGAGCAAATTACTCAAATTCATATTTCTGAATTAGGAAATATTGGACGTTCCGTAACAGAAAAACTAACAAGTACCTTAGCTCTTGACGGAAATACGAACATTAGGAGAGCAGTACAATCTGCGATTTTAGCAAGGATTCAATATAAAGATATTGGAGATGTTGCTACTTTTTGGGAACAAAAAAAACTCAATACTAAGGAATCACCTTTGACTTTTTTACAAACAGATTTTGGTATTCCTCTTTTTTCAAGCGACAAGGCGACAATAACACAACTGATAGAAAACCATAAAAAAATGTCGCCCAAAGCTTTTTATAGTTTTTATCTGAAACAATTTGGTTTGAACCTCTGGCATACTGAGGGGGGGCTAAACTATGAAAAAATCTATGCCGCATTGTCCCACGAGTCTGTTATGCCCTTTACAGGCGGTGGTACACAGCGTGATTATTTTACTTATGGCATCATCAAATTATTAGAATTTGAGTTCGATACACGTTTGGGCTTTCATGAAAAATTAAATGAAAATCAAACTTTTTATACCTTCAACACATCCAAACGATCCGCCGCTTGGCGAGCGCTTTTAATCGAAAAAAAGTTGGTTAAAATGCCCCGCTCAGTACCGCTTTCCTTTAAATCTTAGTTTTGGGTTGCGTGAAGAATAAATGTTTTAACGAAACTTTAATTATTTTTCAGAATCCACTAGGCTGAAATTCACGTTATTAATGTAAAAGGGTATTTTTGTTAAACTTTTTACAAACTTCCTTATTTAATAACGAGCATTCAGCTCTAATACGAACTTAAATCATTCACAATTTTAATTTAATAGCTATGAATACGATAATGAAAAATGGCATTTTGGCTTTGCTCTTGGTCTTTGCAACGACGCTGACGGTCTCTGCTCAAATCAAACCAAGTAAGAAAAAGACGGACACAACCGAGCAACCGAGTGAGTCTGAAAATACTGACAACAAGCCGAGTACAAGTACAAAAAAGAAAACAACCGCTAAGAAAACCGACCAATATTTCGACGAGTCGGGCGGTTTCAAACATCGCTTGTGGTACGGTGGCAGTTTCAACTTGAATTTTGATGGCGATGGTCAGACGTATAGCGCTTTTACAATTGGTCTGACACCTATGGTGGGTTACAAAATCATCGGTGGCTTGTCGGCGGGTCCTCGTGTAGGGTTTAACTATACGCGTCTTAAAATTCGGGATAATGCCAATCAAAATATTGGTGTTAATCTAATGGACTATACTGTAGGTGCATTTACACGTTATAAGGCGTTTAAAAATTTCTTTGTACACGCCGAAGCGGACTACTATAGCGCACAAATACCTGGCTCGGAAAACTCACGTTGGGTAATTATTAAAGATGTTGATGGGAAACCATTCACTTTCAGGGATAATAAAATGAATTATTATGCGGGCATTGGCTATAATTCTGGCGGTTTGCTTGGCTATGAGATTATGGCATTGTACAATTTTTCCATAGATAAAGCCACTCTCCAAAGTCCGCTTGACTTACGTATCGGTTTTACTTATAATTTTTAAAGGCTAAAAAAAAAATGACGCAAGTTTCAAGCTTGCGTCATTTTTTTTAGCCCTACTTCTGCGCTCTCGACACTAAAAATAGTGCAATAGCTCCAAAAACAAAGTTCGGAATCCAAACCCCTAACCATGCCGGCACATCGGGTTGTTGTGCAAAAGTGGCAGAAAACTTAGAGATAACAATATAAATAGATCCAATGCCAATGCCCAACGCCAAGTGAAATCCCATACCGCCCCGTACTTTTCTTGCAGCGATAGCCATTCCAATAAAGGTTAGAATAATAATTGTAAACGCATCAGCCGTTCGGCGATGCATTTCAATTTCAAAGGGTTTTGTGTTGCCGATGCCCCGGCTTTCGCGTTTGGCAATTTCAGTCCGCAGCTCACCTGTCGTCAGCAACTCGTTTTGATTCAAGAATTGAGAAAAATCATCGGGTGCTAAGGCAAGTGTCGTGTCAAGGACGGGAATATGGGTTTCAAGGCTTTCATACAAACTACCAAATGTTCGTCTCGATATGACTTTTAGTTGCCATTTGTTTGGATAGCCTTTCCAATCGGCATTTTCAGCTTTGATGATGCTGAGAATATTACCCACAGAGTCATATTTTTCAATTCTAAAATCCCGCACTGTTGAATCGTTTTTATTGAAAAAGCCTATAAAAACGGCTGTTTTGGGGTCTAAAAGAACGTGCACATTCTCGTATTTGCCCTTATCGTTGTTTTTCCAAACGTGTTGACGCTCAACGCTTAACCGTTTTTTATTACCATTTGGAACGATATAATGATTGAATGCCAAATGTACAATTGCAATCATCCCTCCTGCAATCAAGTAGGGGCGCATCAACCGTTGAAAACTCACGCCTGCATTTAATATCGAAATAATCTCCGAATCATAAGCCATGCGAGATGTAAAAAACACCACTGAAATCAAGGCGATGAGTGGAAATAACAAAGCATTGATATGTGGAATAAAATTGAGGTAATAGTCAAATATAACCGTTTTTACAGGCACATGGTCATGCTTGAAATCCTCAATTTTTTCACCTAAGTCAATGACACAAGCAATAAGTGATAAAATCAACAAAACAAACCCGAATGTTGTCAAGTATTTTTTGATGATATAACGGTCAAGTATTTTTAAATAATTCATTCTGTTTCGTTATTGGTGTACTCGTTATTGGTATATTGGTTAATGGTTATTGGTGTACGAGTTTGTTTCGCCATTTGCCATTTGCCATTTGTCTTTTGCAAATTGCCCTTGCCTCTTACGCCTTGTAATTTTTATTCATCCAACCGAAGGAAACGTCGTCATAAAATGAGCCATCAGGCAATTTGTCTCTGTTTTTAAGATAACCTTCTAATTCAAACCCTAACTTTTTATAGAGCCGAATCGCTGCTACGTTGCCGTCGCGGGCGTGTAATTCGACCCTTAAAATATGCGGCATTTCGTTTTCTACTTTTTCTAATAGTTGCTTAAATAATTGATAGCCAATACCTTGTCCTTGAAAATCGGGATGAATGGCAATGGTTAAATTACTCAAAACGTGTTCAAAAATACGAATACCTATCCGATAGGCGTGTATCTCTGCAACAATTTGCCCGTTCGTTTCAACGACTAAAACGATGCCATCGTCTAAACCCCGTGTTAAATTTTCGTGGATATACCCCTCAGTAATTTCGTCTTCGAGGCGTGCAATGCCATTGCCCGGTGCCGCTACGTGTTTATACAAACGAAAAATGCCTTCAAAATCGGCTAAAAGTGCTCGGCGAATAATCATTTTATTTTCGACGCAAGTTAGTTTTAAAATGAGGCTGCAAGATAGAACAAACCTTTGATACAACATTTATCATAACAAAACAGCCTTCTCGTTTTCACAAGAAGGCTGTTTAGGTGCGGGATACTGAGGGGGTCAGAGGTCGTGATTATAGTTTATTTTGAAAACCAAATTTATAGGCTATGAACACGATTCTCTTTTAGTTTCCGCTTTATAGCAATTCTTTCATCGGACTCTTTAAGAATTTCACGCCTTGATTCTTCCGAAAACTCACCGCGTTTTTGAGCCGCTCTAAACGCCTCCATATCTGTCCCCCAAAAGATGAAACGAGTCATTTCATCGTAGGAAAGGCTAAGCATATAATTTTTCATGGCTTCTTCTTGCTCTTCTTCTGATTGTAGAGCATGCCATCTTTCTAAAAAAATACCGTGATTTATCATTTTTTTATCAATTTTTCTCTTTCAATTTTATAATCTTTTATTTGGTCAAGTGTATTATCTAAAAGTGCTTGAAACCTTTTTCTTCCTACTTGTGTCACCATCTCACTTTCATAGATACGCATCATATCTAACTGGTTATACAATGACATTAACTTAATATCAATTTCTCGTATTGTCATAGATGTTGGTTTTTAATTTTTTTAAAACAAAACTAAATCTTTTAAATTGAAAAACCAACCGTTCCAAAATCATATTTTATTTTGACATACAAAAAAGAAATCATTACTTAACAGTATAAAAACTCAAATATTTGCACTCCGAACGCGCTTGTTGATAAAAAGCTGTGTTACTATAATGGTTTTTCAACAACTCAAAATACGTCCGATACTGAGGGGGGAGGTCAGGCACTAATTTGCTGCCCGTCCGATAGTGATTTTCGGCGCTGATGAAAAACAGATTTTGCTCACATTTGGCTGCCCAAAATGCGGCTTTTGCAGACAATTCACGGTCAGAATTCCAAGACAATTGTCGTGCTAACTCAAAATAATGCTTCGCAATCGAGCAATCCAAGACCTCCATATTGCCCAAAGGATTGTTTTTGACTGGAAAAACATTCTTTCCTTGATTGATGCGTTGCCACGAACGCCAGTCTCGAAAGGCATCGGCAAGCCCACTGCTGTTGCCAAAATAGGTCATATTGTAATAGCCCAAACCGAGTTTGTAGTAATAAGGCGCGGCTTGGTCAAGTGCCGCATTGGCGCGATATTGCAAATCGAGTAAGGTTCTCACAAAGGTATATTTGTCCATGATACCCGTCGTATCGCTTGACGGACAATGTACGCAGTCTTTGATATTATCCGCAAAAGGGGAGTACCGCCGCACACGTCTTTCAGGGGGGACTTGATTAAATGCTTCGGTCGCCGCTTCCAGCTGAAAACGGCTGAGGTAATACATGCCTTTTAAATCCCACAGTTGCGGTTCTATTGTTTTGCCGCCTTCTGTTGTCAATTCACGTTCAATAAGCGTTTTGTTCTGTTTTTGGCTCAACCGAATGAGGTCTTCAACAAGATCCATTGTCGGATTTTTTTCTAAATCGCCTAGGCTTTTTTCACTTAAAAAAGCTGCACCGATATTGCCGTTTTGCCTGAAAATAGAGCTTAATTTTTCTTTTAAAATCGGGTCAAAATCTGCATCAGAAGCAAACGCTCGACTCGCTCTAATGACAGCAACGGTGCTATCCATTTGATTGTCAGCGATTTGTAAACCCATAATGCGTGCCAACAAAACGTAGTTTTCAATCTGTTCAATCATCAAATTGTTAATGCCAGTGGTTTTCCGCGCGTTGTAAAGTGTTGCTAACGCCATTTGCCAATCGCCATCGAGTAGCCGCAGATACCCCTCAGTCGTTCGCCATAAAGCGGGGCTTTTAACGATGTTTTTGTCGGCACAAAACTTAGAGAACGTGATGAGCCGCCCTAAATAAGTCCGCGTATCCTTCATTGTTTTGTTGTCCAAACGCCCTGTCCGAAAATCAGAACCGAGCATAATTTTTTCCATACGCAGCGTTTCACGAATCAAAAGCATGTCCAAATGCTCATTTTTAGGGTCAAGTTTGTAAAGTTCAACCATATCATCGAGCGCATGAGCCTTGTCATAACTCGCTCTTATGGCATACAAAGCCGCCCTTTCCTGCGGATTTTTGCAAAAATTAAGGCACTCCTGCCATTCTTGTTCTGTACGAATATCAAAACTTTCAAATGCTTGTTGGCGTTTTGAAGGGCAATAACGAAACACAACGGCAAATAAATAAGCGGCTTCTGCCCGCCGCCCCAAAGATTGTAACGCCCCTGCTTTGTGCGCCAATGCCCAATAATTCATCATGCTTTGAACTCTATCTAATTTTGGGATAAAATCATCCCATAAATTCAAAACGGCTTGATAATCCTTTGCATAATGTGCCAAACGCAACATTTGGTAGGTATAACGCAGCTTCAAAAAAGGCGATTTTGTCCTTGAAAACTCTGTTTTACCTCGATTAATGAGGAAAAACATTTGGGCAGCATCTTTTGGCGGGTCTCCCCATAACTCACCTTTTACACAATATTTTTCACACATTTTGGCAAAAACCAAGTAATCAATTGTTTCTAAACAGCCATTTTGTTGTAAAACTTGAGCAAAAGTATTGCCTTGAAGTTGGTAGTACCCATCTCGTTTTCTTTTTGCTGAGGCATCACGAAGGTTACTCAATTCATCAACAGACGATTGAAAAACAAGTTGAGCAACATCCGCAGAATCGGGAATGTCACAAAACCGACCTCGCCATTCGAGAATATTATCATCGTATTGTGCATTGCGTTTTTGTAACGTATATATATCATTGATAACTTGGTAACCCATCAAATAAGGTGCATAATCCGATTGCCAAGCCAACAAATCGAGATGCACAAACGAGTAATGCGCAGGCGTTGAGATGCCGCAATCCGATTTGCCGATTTGATAAGGCAAAACTGCAAAAAGCAAGAGACAAAAGGCTATCACGAGGTTTCGACATCGTGAAAAAACGGGCGTTTTATCTAAACATTTGAGATATATTTTCCAAGTCTTCATACCGATATTGTTGCAAAGTCGCTGAATCGAGATGATAAAAAGCGACTGTAAGTTGTTGATTTTTAATATGTTGGGATAAAAATGAGGCTGCTAACTTCAAATTACTGAGGGGTACTTCTTCGATGCGAATGTCATCATTTTCATACAAATACAAGCCTTTGAGGTATTGATTTTTTAATAAAACAAAGTGATTATCTGTATTTTGTTGAAAAAGGGAATCATACAGAGGGGTATTTAGGAGTTCTTTTTTTGATAAATTATTAATAATTTTCACAGCTTGTCCATCTCTAAACACAATGCCCCAACTGAAAATTGGCAAAGCCACATCAAGTTCAAGCGGATAGCGGTCAAAATTTTTCAAATAACTTTTCAAAGTTTCAATATTTAAAATCGAGTTATCCGTTTTTATATCGTCCAAATCGCCCATATTGTAAGCCATCAACATACCTCTGTCCACTGGCGGCACACCCGTTTTATCCATGAATTTGACCTGATGCAAACGAATCGTTGCGCTTATTTTTTTATCTAAAAATAATAATTTTACTTTTTTTAAAAAATAAAAATAACGGTCACGTGTCGTCGCTGTCCAATCACAATCGAATTGAATTTCGTCAAAAGTACCCCCCTCAGTATTTTTTTTAATTTTATCGAAAACATGTAAAGCAAGTGCATCTATTTGATTTTCAAGGATTAGGCTAAATGTTTTATTTGCTAAAAAAACAACAGGTATTGTTTTTTTAGCATTTTTAAACGGAACAATACTTGGCAGTTCTGCAATCGGTTTTGGGGATTTTGTCTCCTCGTCCCAATCCACATCGAATAAACGAACATAGATTTTTTCATTTTTAATATTTTTAAAATCGCTTGTGTCAACCATTGTTTTCCAATGATAAAAAGCCATAGAGACTGCGCGTGGTTTAGTTTGGCAATTTTGCCCGATCAAAAGAATAAAAAACAAAAAAAGAATGTGGTAAATGAACCATTGTGAGTTTTTTCTCATTTTTTTGCAAATCGTTTGTCTTTCCGATGATAAAATTCTACCTTTGCACCGCTTTTTCAACGACCTGTCGAAAAACGTGTAATTCATTCGCAAGTTTAAAAATTAAAATCGAAATACGATGAAAAGAACATTTCAACCATCACGCCGCAAACGTGCAAACAAGCACGGTTTCCGTACTCGTATGGAATCTAAAAACGGTCGCAGAGTATTGGCACGCCGCCGCGCTCAAGGTCGTTGGAAACTAACGGTTTCTGACGAAAAACGCTTGAAATAATTATGAATGGTGAATGATGAATGATGAATAATTATTATGGTTTTCCACTT
Source organism: Saprospiraceae bacterium (assembly GCA_043772905.1). Lineage (GTDB taxonomy): Bacteria > Bacteroidota > Bacteroidia > Chitinophagales > Saprospiraceae > JAAFJT01. The sequence goes on from JAYVFS010000305.1 coordinate 23,736, forward strand.
AATAATTCATCACTCATCATTCATAGTTCATCATTCAAAAAAAAATGGATTTCCGTTTCCACCGCGCTGAACGCCTTAAAAGCGAAAAAGTTATTTCGCAACTCTTCAAAAAAGGGCAATCGTTCAGTTGTTACCCTTTGCGGCTCGTTTATATGGAAAAGGAATCTCTCCCGCCTGTATCGGGAGTCCCCCTCAGTAAATCGCCGCATTTATCTGATGTTTCGCCTATCCAATTTTCTCTTACAGTTCCAAAAAAAAACTTCAAGCACGCAGTTGATCGCAACGTATTGCGGCGGCGTCTCCGTGAAGCTTATCGCTTGCAAAAGCATGAATTGTACCTTTTTTTGCAAGAAAATCCAATATTTTCAGAAAAAAAATTCGCTTTTATGGTCATCTACACAGCCAAAGAGCCGTTGCCTTTTGAGGACATTCAAAAAGGAATTCGCAAAATGATTGTCAAATTTAAACAAGAATTAGGAAATTGAGCCTTTGAATCATTTTTCATGGAAAAAGAAAAGGTCAGTCCAGAGCGTTTTATGGGTATGCAAGCGGGTAATGCCGAGTTGCAAAGCCGTTTGCTTGATCTCATTAGAGGCGGTTTGGTTGCATTGGATTTATCCTCCGCTGCCTATTTCGAAGAATTTGCGGCGCGTATGGTGGATGCACAACTCGGAAGTATTGCAAAACGCATTCGTTCATGGTCAATTTTCCGTGAGCAATTTCCAGATACATGGCATGAAAAATTGCTGAATGAGTTGGGGGAATTGTATGTTTTTTCAAAAGCCTTCCAAAATTTTAATCAACTTTCTGATTCATTTCAAGATGAATTGCTCGCACAAGCAGGTGTAACAACACGTACAAGCGACCTTTTTCAAGAACAAGGCGTACAAGACGAATGGCTCGTGTTGGGTCAAGTAACGACTACTGAACCCAATAATTTGACAAGCCGTCGAACGTGGTTCATAGGTAAAGACACGCAAAAAATAGTGCTTTTGCTTGATTATACTTTTGGTTCAAGTGAATTTACCACTTTGTGGCTCAAAGAAATCGCTTATGCGGGTGAGGCGGTGTATTATCCTGCGTCGT
>JAYVFS010000306.1:0-7636 GCA_043772905.1 Saprospiraceae bacterium
TACTAAGTAGATAATCGCTGTATAAATCTATCATCGTTTTCATAGCCCAAAGTTAGGCAATTTCAATATGCCTATGAAAACTTTGCGTAAGTTGAGTTATGAGCTGTGAAGTAAAGGATGTTATTTTTAAATTGTTAAAAAAACATTGACAATTAAATTGATGAAATTGTTGTAAAACAATGTAAGTCAATGTCTTAGAGAGCAGTATTTCATCTCATTTACTTTATAACCTACACTTATCTTATTACTTTACTGTATCGGGTATAGGTGTGGCTGCCATAGGGAGCAATTGCCCTTTTTTAGGTAAAGCTTTTTTCTCATATTGAATGACTTGGAGGGGTTTCATATCTGAATCTTTCATGTCACCTTTTTGCGGTTTTGCAGGTGTTGCAGGTTGTTGAGGCGTAGCAACAGTGGCGACGCTGCTTTTAGATGTATCACAAGCGGCTGCGATGAGCATAGCTAAAAGGCTGAATGTTAGAAGTATTTTTTTCATGATTAGAATGACATTTTTAATGTTAAAACGATGCGTCTGTTGGTGATTGGTTGACGGGTTATTGGGGATTGGTTATGAGTCTTGACCAATAACGAATCCCCAATAACCCGTCAACCAATTCCCGCAAATGTAAGACGAAAATTCAACGTTGGGAAATTTTGTTTGTTGTTAAAAACAGCTATCAATCGTTAGTTTGGGGTCGTTTTGCTGGGAAATGTCTTGAAATCAGCCAAAACGATTATTCAAGGTGTGTCGTACACCCGTTTATATGTATTGTCTAAAGGTGTATTTCTATACAAAAAAATACGCTGTTTCGGGGATGTAAAATAAACCAATAACATGTTTTTACATGTTCTGAAATTAAAATGTTAAATTTTGTAACAATGAACAAGAATCTTTTTTAATATCGTTTTGTTTTGTAATTTTACAGACCAAAATTAAAACGTATGACAATTACCAACTTCGACCGCCATTGTACGACCGCCATTGTACGACCGCCATTGTTCGTATCTTTCTATACCATTGGCATAAATACCAAAATGCTTTGGGTTGACACCTTATTATATGTGATGCACACGACAGTCGTTGAAAAACCTCCTGATACTGAGGGGGTATTTCACTTATTAAACTCAATTGAAAATGGTTGCCTAAAGGTATTGTAGGAGCAAACTAATTTTCAACTCTGTCTTGTCCTGAAATGTCCTCAATTGTCTCGTAATGTCTTCAATTGTCTTTAAAGGTCCTGAAATATGAAATTATCAAGTTATACCTTTGTACTATCAATTAAGAACGAAACATAATTTTGATACAGATGCTAAAAGCGATACACGTATCTCGGACAGGGCGCAACATTGCCACGTTTTTTGAAGACCAAAATGCTTGGTTGGTTTTTGCCTTACTTTGTTTGGGATATGGGACAACAGCTTACATTCAAGATGCCTATATCATCACAAAAGAAGTGTATTACAACACACTTGGAGAGCAATTGACAATAGAACGTATTGATACGATGTTGGAAAAACAAGCTAAATGGAAATTTATCAGTTATCTACTCATTCCGTTTGTTATTTTCTTACAAGCGAGTTTGATAACTTTATGTTTGAGCTGCGGTACGATATTGATGAATTACAAAATCCGTTTTCGACCGCTTTTTCGGCTCGTTTTGCGCTCATCGGTTGTGTTTTTGATAGGCAAATTGGCATTTACGTTTATTTTGTTGTTTTCAAATATCGAGATATTTGATGATTTGGTGTCCGTCAATAAGTTTGCACTATCGGGTTTTGTCTCCAAAAACAGTATTCCGACATGGCTGATGTACCCCCTCAGTATTCTGAATGTTTTTGAAGCCGCTTTTTGGCTATTGCTCACTTTTGGTATGAGCCGTTTGTTGCAAAAGCCGTTTCGTGCTGCCTTTGGTTTTGTGGCGACAACGTATGGCATCGGGCTGTTGATATGGGTGGTGTTTATCATCTTTTTGCAGCTTAATTTAAGTTGATTTATCTTTTTTCGCGCGAGTTTCGATATTTCGGGTGTACGTTCCGAGCGTTTCGTTAAGTAGATTGGGGCAAGTATTGTTTCACTTTTTTTTAATTCTTTAACGATGAAAAAATTATCAGTATCTCAACTTGAGACACATACTGGAGGTAGTCAATGCGGAATGAACATTGCAGCTTCAATAATATTTGGAGGAATCGTAGGCTTAGGACCATTAGGAGCAGTTGCTGCCGTGCTTATTACAGTAGCAGTGGATCCTTCTTGCCACAATTGGTAGATTTATATGTTTTTCAACAGTTCTTACCTTATTTTTATAAGGTAAGAACTATTAAAAATTATTGTAAAAGACATGGAAGAAATTAAAGTATTAATAGCTGAATTGATTTCTGAAAAATACCCAGAATTCAAAATGTCAAATTCAGAATCTGAAATTAAAATTTTCAGAAGCACTTATTTTTCTTTTACTTTAAAAAAACAAGGGAAAGAATTTCATTTCACGATATATACAGGGCTTTTAGCTTATCTTCTAAATAAGAACTTCAAGAATAAGATAATAAGTTTAAAAAGTGACGTAGAAAAAATATTAACTGACAACAACTTTAAGTTCATTTATGTAAATATGAACGGTTGAATGACAGTGTAACACATTGAAGACTTATAACGATACCCCTCAGTATTTTGGATGTTTAAGGCTGTTTTTTTGATTATTACTCACATTTGGTATGAGCTGTTTATTACAAAAGCCATTCCGTTCTGCCTTTGGTTTATGGTATCGGGCTGTTGATATGGGTGGTGTTTATCATCTTTATGCAGCTCAATTTAAGTTGATTTATCTCTTTTCGCGCGAGTTTCGATATTTCGGGTGTAAGTTCCGAGCGTTCCGTTAAGTAGGTCGGGGCAATATTGGTTCACTTTTTAATATTTTGCAAAATGAAAAAATTAGAAATTTCTAATTTAGAAACCATTAATGGTGGATATGATTGTAGTGCTGGGAGAGCATATGCTATTGCGACTGCTGTATGGGGCGCAATGTTACTTCAACCAGAGCTACTAGTTGTAAGTACTGCAATAACTATGCTTAATCAAGCAAATGGTTGCTTTAATTAATATTAATCAAATTGCAGATTATCAATTATGATATAGTTAGGTTGCTTGAATTTCTGATTCGACAACCTAACTTATCTTTTATTACTATAATGAATATAAACTAATTTTAATTGTGAATAGCATTAAAATCAAAAATCTTCAAGTTGAAATAAATCAAAAAATGCTCTTAAAAGGTATTGATTTTGACTTATCTTCAAGTGATTGCTGCTTAATCATTGGTAAAAATGGGGCAGGAAAAAGTACCTTGTTTAATGCAATTATTGATTATATTCCTATTTTAAAAAACGGAGAGATATTGATTAATAATTACAATCTAAAGAAGCATAGAGAAGAAGTGGAATATAAGAAAATATTAGGTTATGCAAAAGGTGATAGTTTCTTAATTGAAGACTTTACAGTGGAGGATAATTTGTTTTTTTTAACTAAAGTTTACAATATAAATAAAGAAACCTTTAGTAATCAAATCAACTTGTTTAGTGAATATTTCCCCAATATTATAAGTTTATTCAATCGTAAAGTAAGTAAACTTTCAACAGGCGAATATAAATTAACTTGCCTTTGTGCCTCATTATTACATAATCCAGAAATAATAATATGGGATGAGCCTTATTCTGGAATGGATCTTATAGTGAGCGAAAAAATAACACAAATTATTAATCAGCTACTTTCTACGGGGAAAATAATATTAATATCGTCACATGAAGAAAGCGTATTAAATAATATAGGTACGCATATATTAATTATCAGAAATGGTTTTCAAAGTTTTTTTGGAAAAAAGGATGAACTAATTCAACGTTCAAAGGATTTTAAAAATGGTGTAATGAACTACTTATAAAAATTTATTAAATGGGAAATAATATTTTTTTTTGGGCGCTAAGCAAAAAAATTATATACTTATTTGATTTTAGAAAAAATGATTACGCTATATTCAACTTATTTTACTTATGTATAGTCGCTTTTTGTTCTTTTACTTTAGGTAAATTATTCAAAGATAATGCGATTGAACCATTTGTTATGATGGTATCTTGCACTTTATATGTGTTTTATGGGTTGATAGCTATTTCAAAAAAAGATTTTAGAAATCGAATAGTCAACAAATTTTACCCGATTCTAAAAGTAAAGCAATATATAATAGACTTTTTTTTATGCTTTTTTGACTATTACTTTTTTTTGTTTCTATTTTCGGGAATAGGTCTCTTTTTTTCAATAGAGAATATTAGATTTATCGATTTTATTCTCTTTTTTATAGGTTTGTTAAACACATATGCACTATTAAATATTTTGATGCCTTTTTCAAGTAACACTATTTATCTTTTTATAGTAAAGGCAATAGTTTTTCTTTTAAATATTTATTTTGGCAGCATTATAATATTTAACTATTCTCAATATTGGGCTGAATATCTAATATTTTCATTTTTATTAAATACTGCAATTGGATATTTCTTCTTTTTATATACCTATAATATCAATTCAGAACAAAAAGAAATTGAGAAGCCTGTAATTATATTTAAAAAACAAAAAGCATTAGCTTATATTAAACCTTTCTATTATTGTAAAACAGCTAAAAGCAAAATGATTGGTACTTTTTTTATAAAATTTTTTATTTGTTTTGCATATTTAAATATAATTGAAGGAAAGGTAATATATAATTCATTTGAATTTAATGTGTTTTCACCTTTTTTGTTTACGCCTTATTTTTATTTTCGCTATTTTGCCAATATATGGGGGATTAATAAAGATCCATGGCTGATAATTAACTTGTCTCCAAATTGCACAAGAAGCTTAATATCTTTTTTTATAAATCAGTTACTGTTTTTTATTTTTATTGACTTTTTGTTTATTATAGGATTCTTTGTTTATTTTTCTATTTGGGAAATCAAGGAGATTGTTTTGTATTTATTAAGCTTAATGGTATTCATTCCAGTTAGTTTAATTTGCTCAATTTTGTTTCCAGTCAAAGTTTCAAAAAAAATATTCTATAACCAAGAAACTGCAAGTTCAACAACAATAGTTTCATTCATTCTATATTTCCTATATAGCTTTTCTTTTTTTACTAGTATTTATTTTGCTATTAGTGTCCTTATTCTTTCTTTTCTTTTTTCTTATTATTATTTTATGAATCTTTATAATAACTATGGTTACTATAGGCATAAGATTTATAATTTGCTTTTTAAATAGAAACCTAAAATCTAATTTCTATAAAAACTAAATCAATTTTGCTAAATGTTAAATAAAGCGTTGTTTTTATCGCTTATATTGACTTTATTAGGGCTATTATATTATTTTACCATTCAAATAGTTTATAAAGCCAAACAAAAAATAAATGCGGAAGTAGCTGTCTCGCAAATACCCAATTTTTCACAAAAGAGAGGTTTATTAAAAAATAATACTCCCTCTATATTCATAGCTTTTCACCCTGAATGTGAGCATTGTCAATACGAAGCGAAAAATATCAATGAAAAACAAAAAGAATTAGAAAGTCTAAACATTATCTTATTTACATCTGCGAATGACAGTATTACGCAAGCCTTTTCAAAGACTTATGGCTTGAATACGCTTAAAAATGTTCATATCGTGATTGATAGCACCAATGAAATGCGTCGATTATTTGACATAAAAGGCATACCAACGGTTTTCATATACAACGCACAAAATCAATTGGTCAAACGCTTCAATGGTGAAACCAAAATAGAAGCCATTTTGAAATACACGCAATAAGCATCATTTTATGGATAAGACATTACAAAAAACGCATGTTCCGCAACAAGGACAGAGCGATTGTGGCGTTGCGTGCCTCAAAGCGGTGCTGCAACATTTTGGCGGCTCGGCTTCCCTTGAACGCTTGCGTGAATTGAGTGGTACAACACCACAAGGCACAACTTTACTCGGTTTATTGCAAGCAGGGCAGTCATTAGGCTTAGATACTGAGGGGTATGAAGCAGACATAGACAACTTGAAAACCTGTGCAGAAGTCTGCATTTTGCATGTGGTTATAGACCAAACCTTGCAGCATTATGTCGTTTGTTATGGTTTTGATGTTCAAAAGCAACAGTTCATCATCGGCGACCCCGCCAAACCTTTGCTTGACATGATGTCACCTACGGCATTAGAAAACATCTGGCAATCAAAGGCTTTATTGATGGTTAAAGTAACAGATAAATTACAAAAAGCGACTGAAAATAATAAAGAAAAATGGTCTTGGCTCGCCGGTTTTGTGCGTCAAGATGGGGACATATTGCTTGTTACGGCTGTTATGGGCATCGTTTTAGCTGTTTTGAGTTTAACAACAGCTTTGTTTTCTCAAAAATTGGTTGATGTCATTTTACCCGCCAAAGACCAATTTCGATTGATAAGTGGTTGTCTTTTGCTGTTCTTTTTGTTGTTGGCTCGTAGCTTTTTAAACTATTTGAGGCAACTGTTGATGTTGCGTCAAAGTCAATCGTTCAATACGCGTTTGATTGATTATTTCTATTCTGCTTTGCTGAATTTACCAAAATCCTTTTTCGATAGCCGCAAAACGGGGGAATTAGTCGCTCGTATGAACGATACACAACGGATTCAAAATACGATTTCGATGCTTGTCGGCAGTTCAATGATTGATGTTTTGTTGGTCGTCGTGGCAACGGTCAGCATTTTTAATTATGACCTTATGTTGGGCGGCATCGCTTTGTTGTGGTTGCCGATTGTGGCGTGGATAGCTTATCGTTTTCATCCTAAAATCGTCACATCTCAAACATCTGTGATGCAAAGCTATGCCCGAAGTGAAAGCAATTATATCGAAACGATACAAGGTGTTGGCGAAATAAAAGTCAATAATAGGCAAATGTTTTTTACAGATTTGACACGCAGTATTTATGGTGTTTTTCAACAAAATATCGTCGTTTTGGGCAAAATTGGTGGTCGTTACGGTTTATGGACAGAAACGGTGGCAACGCTTTTTATTGCTGTTGTCACCTTGTTAAGTTCGCTTTTGGTACTGAGGGGGGCATTGACAACGGGTGCCATAATCGCTGTTTTACAAATCATCGGTATGCTGATGGCATCGGTCAATCGTTTGGCAGTTGCCAATATTCAGATACAAGAAGCGAAAATAGCCTTTGAACGCATGAGCGAGTTTACACAACTGAATGATGAGTTTTCATCTGAAAATGATAAAAGTAAATCGGTGGTGTCAGATTTTCAAGAATTGAAAGTAAATCATTTAACATTCCGTTTTGCAGGTCGAAAACGGTTGCTCGAGGGCATTTCCTTTCATGTCAAAAAAGGAGAAATGATAGCGATGATTGGTGAAAGTGGCAGTGGTAAAAGCACGACTTTACAGATTTTACAAAAATTTTATGAAGCTGAAAGTGGTCAAATCAAAGTCAATGGCATTGATTTCGACTTATTGTCAACAAGTGCGTGGCGGATGCAAATAGGTGTTGTGCCGCAAGATGTGCGCCTTTTCAGTGGTACTTTGATTGATAATATATTGCTCGGCGAAACGGTTGAAGACCCTCAACGACTCGTACAATTCTTTGAGAAATACGGCTTTAATCG
>JAYVFS010000307.1:0-24796 GCA_043772905.1 Saprospiraceae bacterium
CTGCTAAGTAGATAATCGCTGTATAAATCTATCATCGTTTTCATAGCGCCAAGTTAGGTAATTTCAATATGACTATGAAAACTTTGCGTAAGTTGAGTATATAAAATGAAAATCGGTTACACGACTCGGGCACGAGGTGGGTGAGACAAGTCATTTTAGCCGAAACATATTATCGGGAAGGAAAAATGGGTGTCAATCAGATTGCTACTGAAATTGGCGTATCTAAAATGACGCTTTATAGATACCTCAGATATCGAAAGGTTGAGATAAGCACCTATCAGTACAACAATTCAAAACAAGTAAAATAAAGGGGGGGATTAACTTACATTACGCAAAATAGCACAAAAAATTCTAAGTAAAATTAGAGTAAAAAGTGACCTTTTTTGGTTTTCTCAATGAATTTCAGAAAGAAATGTTAGTCATAAAATCAACATAAAGTATATTTGCTATAAATCAAATTTATTAACTATGTTAATGAATCATCCTGATAAGTGGCGCATTCATAATTAAAATAAATTTATTCTACTTTGGTCAATCGTTTCGTACCCGTTCCCGGTTTTGGCGAATTGGCAAATTGCAATTTTTCATAAAAAAAGTGGGTGACTTTTTCCAACATAGTCAATTCTTCGACATGAGCCCAACCAGAAGGCACTTTTTTATCAAGCCAGCGGGGCGTTTTATTCTGAAAATTTTGTGAAATGCCCCGCAAATTGCGAATCAAAAGACCAGAGGTACGCGACAAATTAGTAGAGACAATTGTGCCAGGCGGTTTTTCATAAAATGGCGCAAAAGAATCGGGGAAACCTGGCATAGTGCAACCGATACACGGCGCACCCACATTCATATACCCCCCCACGTGGTTTAATGCACCTCTTTGATTGATATTACATTGAACAACGGGACCCCAACAACCGATTTCTACCAAACATTCCTTATCGCCATAATTTTCTGCAAACATACCTTCTTCATAAAATCCTGCCCGTGTGCAACCCCGATGCACCGTTTGAGTAAATAACCACGCAGGTCTACCCAATCCATCAAATTCAGGTAAAGGGCCGATGCCATGTAAATACAGCAGAACCGCCACAATTGTCTCTGTAATATTGTCCCCTTGTGGGGCACACCCTGGAATATTGATGACTGGTAGCCCCAAAGAACTTCGATAATCTTCACCCAAAAAATCCATGACCCCTGTTGCATTCGTTGGGTTGCCTGCAGCGGCTGGAACGCCACCCCAAGTCGCACAAGTACCAACGGCAATAACAGCGGCAGCTCCTTTTGCCAAGCGTGTCACCCATTCGGCGGAGGGAATGGGTTGTGGGTCGCCATTTTCATCGTCTTCAGCGCCTAAGCCTGCCCAATACCCACCGGTGCTAGCCGCAATCGTTTCATCCATTATTGAGCCTTCGCAAATCACGACATAAGGCGCATTTAGTTTGCCCTGTGCTGCCAAATGAAAAGGACGCATGAATTTTTCACCAGCCACCACAGCCAATACAGGATGATGCAAGACAACCTTCGGCACACCCGGAATATTGCCAATCATCAAACTTTCGGCAGATGGCGAAGTCGCCCCAACGGTTGCAATAGAACAGCCGTCGCAACTGCCACCCGCTAACCAAAAAGCGTGGACTTCTTTAATGGCATTTGGTAGTAAAGTATCTGAAACATGAAGACCCATTTTGTTAATTATGCAGTAAAAAATTGGGTGAAAAATAATTCTTACGAACAAATATAGCTTGTGACATCCATTATGCCAAAATATGTTTTGATATTAATTAGAAAACATTTTCTAATTTTTTTTAAAACTATCTTAGCACCCCCTCAGTAAAAATCGGCAAAAAACTATAATTTTACATTTATGAGTGAAATGTCAACCAAAGCCAAAATTGTTGAAGCTGCTATAAGATTGTTTAATCAACACGGCATTCAGAATGTGCGTCTTCAACAAATTGCAGATGAAGTGGGCATAAGCGTTGGGAATCTTGCCTATCATTTTCATGACAAGAAAAAAATTGTGAAGGCTATCGTTGCCGTGGTTGATACAGATTTTGCCAGTGCGTCTATAAAATGGAAGAAGTTGCGACATCTTATAGATTTTGACAATCACCTATCCCGACATTATCAATTTTTAAACACTTATTCTTTTTATTTTTTAGATGTCGTAGATATTAAAAGGTTGTATCCCGATATTTTTAGAGAACATAACGCCCAAGTGGAGCAATTTATCCATAATTTGACACAATGGTTAGAAAAGAGTGTCGAAAAAGAGCTTTTTTTACCGCCTAAAAGGACAGGGCAGTATGCCGCTGTGAGCAAAATGATATGGTTTATCGGTGCTTTTTGGATGAGTCAAAAAAGGATTTTAGACGAGGAAGAAGATTTTGAAATGGGTTTTAAGAAAATGATTTGGCAACAGATAGAACCTTTCTTTGCACTAAAAGGGAAAACAGAGTTTGAGATGATGATTGCTCCTGCATTGTACTTTTAAATTTTCAGGGTTAAAATTAAGGACTAAATTTACTCTAAGGAAACGACCTCCTTCTGTATGTTTATTTAAATTTTGGGAGAACTTTCACTCTCAAATCAAAACATGACTTTAAAAACAATTAAATAACTTAAAATGTGTTTAGCAATACCAGGAAGAGTAACGCATATTCTGAATGAAGGAAAAGAGGAAATGCGCATGGGTAAAGTCGCATTTTCAGGCATTCAGAAAACTATAAACTTACATTTAGTCCCAGAGGCAGGTGTAGGCGATTATGTCTTAGTACATGTGGGCGTTGCCATGAGTATGGTAGATGAAGAAGAAGCCAATCGAACCCTTAATTTTTTAAAGCAGATGGGCGAATTAGACGAAATTACAATGGACTAAGTAAGCCAAAGCCAAAGCGAAAATTGCTGTTCACGTTTATTTAAAGAGAACTACACAACTATCACATACTATAAATTTTTGAAAATGAAAATAGCAATCGTTGGTAAGGGAGGAGTCGGTAAAACCACTATCAGCGGCACTTTGAGCAGAATTTTTGCCCAACAGGGAAAAAAAGTATTAGCTATTGATGCCGACCCAAATCCAAATTTATCCACAGTTTTGGGTTTAAAAAGGGACGCACCGCAACCCAAAGCTCTTAGTACCGACATCTTGGAACGGGTTGATGATGGCGAAGGCAAAACAAAAATAATTGTAAAATTTCCATTGCAAGAGGTCTTAGACGAATATTCACAACAAGCTCCCGATAATGTCACGCTTTTGATGGTCGGAAAACCAGAGATTGCAAACAGTGGTTGTATGTGTGGTTCTCATGCCTGTGTGCGCGCGTTAATCCACTCCGCTTTGGAGGATTCCAATGAGCATATTACGATTGTGGACATGGAGGCTTCTTTGGAACACATGAAACGCGGCACGTCACAACACGTAGATGTCATGCTGGGTATTGTAGAGCCTTATTATCGCTCGCTCGAAGCCGTTGCCCGATTTGCGGATCTTGCCCAAGGACTTGACATCCAAAATTCTGGATAGTTGCCAATAAGGTTAAAACTGAGGAAGATGAAAAAGCCATTCGCCAGTTTTGTACTAAAATGAATTTAGAGCTAAAAATCATCATCCCCTTTGAAGATAAGGTGACGGAAGCCGATTTGCATGGTAATTCATTTATAGACCATTCAAAAGAAAATGAGGTTGTGCGCGCACTTACTCGTTTAGCTAACGAATTGTCATTAAATTAAAGGTGTATAATGAATTATACTGAGGGGGGGACTTGACAACTTACATCGCAATTCATCATTTATCTTTCATTATTCACCATTTTAAAGAATAAAGAATGAAATACATAACAGAATTTAGAGACCCAGAATTGGTGCACTCTTATCTGGAAGAACTGCACCGCATTGTTACCCGGCCGTGGAATATTATGGAAGTTTGCGGCGGACAAACCCATAGTTTAGTGAAAAATGGGATACTCCCTTTGTTGCCTGCCAAAGTTACGATGATTCATGGGCCTGGTTGCCCTGTTTGCGTCACACCTTTGACATTAATTGATAAGGCTATTTATCTGGCAGAAGAAAAAGGGGTAGTTTTATGCTCTTTTGGCGATATGCTTAGAGTACCCGGTTCTGAAAGAAGCCTTTTAGATGCGAAGGCACATGGTGCGGATATTCGCATTTTATATTCACCTTTGGAAGCTGTGCAATTTGCGTAGAAAAACCCCGATAAAGAAGTTGTTTTTTTTGCCGTTGGTTTTGAAACAACAGCACCTGCCAATGCTTTGTCCGTCGTTCAAGCCAAACAGTTGGGCTTAAAAAACTATTCTATTTTGACTTCTCACGTTATCGTCCCACCAGCAATGGAAGCGGTTTTAGCTGACCCCGACAATCAGGTACATGCTTTTTTAGCGGCGGGTCATGTATGTACGATAATGGGCTTGGACGAATATTATCCGATTGCCGACACCTATAAAATACCTATTGTGGCAACGGGTTTTGAACCCGTGGATTTGATGCAAGGCATACTCATGGTGGTACGCCAATTGGAAAAAGGAGAATATAAAGTAGAAAATCAGTATGCCCGCATGATACGGGAAAAAGGCAATCAAGGCGCTATCCATATTATCGAAGATGTATTTGACACAACAGACCGTGAATGGCGCGGCATTGGCGAAATTCCGATGAGTGGCTATGAACTCAAAGAAAAATATGCTCAATTTGATGCCAATTTGAAGTTTAATGTCCAAATGAAGAAAGTACCTGAAAATCCAAATTGTATAGCAGGTGATATACTAAAAGGTAAAAAGAAGCCACATGAGTGCAGCCAATTTGGAAAAGGTTGCACCCCCTCCATGCCATTAGGTGCGCCAATGGTTTCATCGGAAGGCGCATGTGCCGCTTACTACCATTTCTCAAATGCACAACTCTTAATGATAAATGATGAATGATAAATGATGAATTTTAGACCCCCTCAGTATTATTCATCATTCATTATTTATAATTCATCATTACATGCGAATGTCTCTTAGTTGCCCCATGCCCAAACTCGATTTTGATGTCATAACATTAGGACATGGAAGCGGTGGTTTATTGACCCAAAAACTATTGGAAAGTGGTGTTTTTGATTTGTTGAAAAACGAACACCTCGACAAACGCCACGACGGGGCTGTTTTAAATTTCAATGGTAAAGTCGCTTTCACAACCGATAGTTTTGTCATATCTCCCATATTTTTTGCGGGAGGCAATATCGGTGAATTGGCAGTCAATGGCACGGTCAATGATTTGGCGATGTGCGGGGCGACCCCTCAGTATTTGTCACTCAGTTTTATCATTGAAGAAGGTTTGCTGATGACAGAGTTTTGGGAAGTCCTCGTGGGCATCAAAAATGCGGCAGAAAAAGCAGGTGTTCAAATTGTAACGGGCGATACCAAAGTAGTTGAAAAAGGCAAAGGCGATAAAATTTTTATCAACACGACAGGCTTAGGCGTAGTGCATGAAAAAGCCAATATCGGAGTGGATAGGATTAAAAACGGTGATAAAATTATTATCAGTGGTGATGTTGCAACACATGGCATCGCCATCATGTCGCAACGGCAAGGCTTAGAATTTGAAACGGATATTGTGAGCGATACTTGTAATTTAAACCATGTGGTCAAACAATTGTTGGATACTTTTGGTGAAAATATTCACGTCTTGCGTGACCCAACAAGAGGCGGTGTGGCAACTGTTTTAAAAGAAATAGCCGTTCAAGCCCAATGTGGTATGTTGATACACGATAAAGCAATCCCCATGAACGACAGCGTAGAGGGAGCTTGTGAAATGCTCGGTCTTGACCCGCTTTATGTTGCCAATGAAGGGATTTTTATCAGCATTGTAGCCGATGCTATCGCCGATGATTATATAAAAATGCTTCAAAACACACCCGAAGGTGTCAATGCACGGTGTATTGGAACAGTCACATCGGAACATCCCAAACAGGTGCTTTTGAAAAGTGGCATAGGTGGCACTCGGGTTTTGAATCTATTGCCAGGGGAATTGTTGCCGCGGATTTGTTAAGGATGCCCCCTCAGTATTTGTCACTCAGTTTTAGGTATTTCAAAATGGGTATCAGGAAATGCTTCTATAAATTGAATATTTTCTTTCAGATAAGTGTTGGTGTGCAATAGTCTTTCTCCTTTTGGATTCGAATCATATCTATCGCGGCGCGTTTGCAGTTTTAAACCGCCGACTTCTATAAATTCGGAATACTCGTTTAAGCCAAAACCTTTGCCGTGATCGAGTAGGGTGGCTGCTAATTGATACGTCTGTGGGTCGAAATAATAATACCACTTGTGATAAAGCGCAAAAGAACCTGCGCCTTCTTGATAGGTTATTTTTACCACTTTCGTTGTCTTTCCATTAGCGAGCGTCGTTGGAGGCATATCATTATAGACTGAACCCGGGTCGGACATTTTGAAGGGTAAACCTATCAAATATAAACTGCCAAATATATTATTCCTTGCTTCCGACCTGCTTTTTTCGTCATCTAAAACAACACCGTTTTCTATTTTCACAGCCCGCAAACCATCAAATAAGACAACAATATTTTTGTCTTTATTTTTCCATGTCATTTTCCCTTTAAATGTAGGAAAGAGGTTGTATTCATGCACTTCTCTGACAATACGGCTTGTATCCCCCGTAATGGAGTCATAAGAAATATTGATGCGCTCGTATTTTATTGCTTTTTTAGAGACCCAAGTCTCCCAACCACCCGCTTTGGTGATAGCAGTTTTTGTAATTTTACCTGCTTCATTGTCAGGAATTGTCTTATAATAAGACACATAATTTTCATAGCTATTGGCATTAGAAGTATTTTGATTAACTTCCTTTCTATCTGATTTACAGCTTGTTAATATAAAAATTAAACAGCTGGCGTAAAGAGGCACGCAGTGCGATATATTTTTTCGATTAATTTGAATCATTTTGAACATTATTTTAATTTTTTAAAAATAGCACCCCCATCAAAAATTTATACTCAAATTGGCATAATAAAATGCTCCATTGAAACCAAATTGTTGAACACTTTGAGAATAGGGTGTTGAGCCCAACGTATAAGTATCGTAAGAGGCAAGCACTTTATCGGGATAAACATTGGTGAAATTATTGCTACCCACCGAAATATTGATATTTTTATTGATATTATAGAACAACACGGCATCAAATAAAGTCCTTGCTCCAAAGGTCTGACTTCTGTGTGGTGCGCCACTTGTCGGTTTTTCCCAAGCCGTTACTTCTCCAAAATGATTGCCTCGCAAAGTCAAAGAGAAATTGCCATATTTGTAATTCAGAGACAACATAAGCCGCTGTCTGGGTTGTGCTGTCTGTATCAAGGCTTGAGATACGGTATCAATGACCAATACTTTTGAGGTAGTTCCCGCTTGTAATTCACTGGTTGCGCCTTTGTTGTCGGTAATCTCCGTTTTATTTAAAGAAACAGAAAGATTGACATTGAAAGCACTTTTTGCCGTAAAGTCATGCTTAAATGTGGTTACAAAATCAAGCCCTCGCGTCTGTGTATTAATGGCATTTGTATAAAAAGCGACTTGCTCAAAGCCCGGAAAAAGGGGTTTCAATGCGGCGATGGTACTAACAGGTAGGTTTTCCGAGAGCATGATTCGGTCTTTAATATCAATCTGATAAGCATCCAATGTAAAGATGAACTTGCTGCCGGCTTTTGCTGTCAAACCCAAATTATAGTTCCAAGAAGTTTCCGCAGTAGGCTCGGCAACTCCGATTTGTTTCAATCGCGGTTCGCTGCTTTTCAACAATTTTCTCAATAAAACATTCACACCCACGACCGAAGGGACTGTTGAGGTGTGGTAAATCTGTTGGGCTGCAGGTGCTCTGAAACCCTTATTCACCGAACAAGCCCTCCGTAATTTTATATCGGGTGGCGATTTTACCCGAAATATTAGACCCAAAATCGCTATAATTTTCATACCTCAAGGCGGCGGCAACAAGAAATTTGTCCGTAATATCCGATTCTATATCCGCATAAACGCCAATATTCGTCCGACTTTCGTTTGTGGCATCTTCGGGCACAATAGTAGGGCGTGGGGTAGCACCGACTACTTTATTTTTTACAGGACCCACAATATAACCCAAAGAATCACCCGCCGTTTGAGTGAAACGTTCTAAACGAAATTGGCTGCCAAATGCAATGTTCAAGGACTTAGTACCCGCCCAATTTTCTATGTTTTTCGATAAATTTAGGTCTGTTGTACTTTGACCAAAACCATAGCGCCCGATGAAAAAGTCTGTCGGTGAATTAGCTCCCAAGGTAGCATTGGTAGAATTATGAGATAAAAAATCGAAATAATTTTGCCCATAACCTGTACTTAAATCCATATTCCAACCCGATGTTTTCAAACTGCGGATGCCGACGAAACCCGAATAATCCTGTGTTACTCCTTGCTGATTGGGCGTAAAACCATTTGGATGAACAGCAGGATTGGAGCGTGGATTAGCAGGTATGGCAGGTATAAAATTCACATTTCCTGAAATATCCCGTTTAGAATAACCGCCAAACGCATATAATTCAAGCGTTTTTGTCAAAGGATAACCCATATTGGCGAAACCCTGATAAGCCACAATAGGGTTTTGACCATGCCTGTTGACTTCTACTTTGTTACCTGATGCGATAGTCGGAAATTTACCCCTTACATTTCGGATACTATCTTCAATCGCGTTGGACTGTGTTGTGGGTGCGTATATGCGTCCCGTGTATGAGCCTGTTCTGTTGGAGCCTTCCGATTTTTGATAATGCAGCGTCATGTTCAGATAACTACCTTCTTTTCCTAAACTCCAACCATAGTTGAGCGCACTCATCAACGATTGTCCATCCCCTTCTGACGTCAGCCCGTATTGGTTTTTGAATGTCCCTTTATTGATCGATTTTTTTAAACCTAAATTTATAATACCTGCTATAGCATCCGAGCCATATTGTGCCGCCGCCCCATCACGCATCACTTCCACTCTTTCCAAAGCCAAAGCTGGAATAGTGTTCATATCAGACATAATCGTCCCTCTTGCAACATTCGAACCCGGGTTAATGGCAGAAAATTGGTGGCGGCGTTTACCGTTTACCAAAACCAATACTTGGTCGGGCCACAAACCCCACAATGTGGCAGGGTCGGTAAAACTGCCCACAGCATTATAGTATTTGTTAGAATTGAATGAAGGCGCGACATATTTTGTCATCATACCCAATTCCACCTGACCTGTGGATTGGAGTTCTTCTGCCATAATAATATCAATCGGTACGGGTCTGTTCACATCAGTCCGTGGCTTCCCACGTGACCCCAAAACAGAGACCGTATTCAAGGTTGTCGCATCTTCTTTTAAGGAAATACGGAGGGGGCCTCCTTCTGGGCCTGCTGAAAAGCCTTATCATTATTTGGTGCTAAAAAATATTTTTCAAAAAATAAATGATTAAAAAGTATTGCCTCTACCTACGTTTTCCAATGCTGCCTTGTATAACCTTTCCATACACACTAAGCCGACCAACAATTCACACTTTTAAATTATCAATAAATGTATTCAGAGATGAAAAAAGTTTTCTTTTCAATGACCGTAGCTTGTTTCGCTATGGCTTTTAACGGGGCTGCACAGGACACGACGCATACCCTTATCAAATTAATTAAACCACAATCCATTGGGCTTTATGTCGCTCCAGAGTTCAGTTATGGACAATTGCGCAGTGATATGACCAGTTTTGGTGGCGCATCAGCCATGTTGGTTTTAAACAAAAAATGGGCGATTGGTGCAATGGCACAAATGAGTTTAGACGATGTCTTTGTGCCGAAAGCTGTTAGTCCTTTGGCGGTGCAGTCAATGGTCATGGGTGGCAAAATTGAATATACGCCCAGACCCGATGCGCTTATCCACGTTTCGTTTCCACTTATGATTGGTGGGGGAGAGGCTTCAGCAGATTCTGTTCGCGCCGAAAAAGGGCATGATTGGAATGACAACCTCGGGCATGATAACGGCGACCACAATGGCAACAGCTTTGTGGTTGTACAACCAGGCATTCATTTAGAGATGAATTTGATGCGTTATGCTAAAATTTATGTGGGTGCGAATTACCGTTTGTCCTTCCTAAGTGATAACCAAACGGCATTGTTACCCGCGAATACAATGCAAGGCTTTTCAATAAGCGCAGGACTGAAAATGGGTTTATTCGACTATAAGTTGGGTCGAAAAAAGGCTGTTTTAACGCAGTAATGATAGATGAACGAAACTTGCGGAAAGTTATAAAACTTTCCGCAAGCGGTTCAATCGTAAAATTTAACCGACTGTTGCCCGTTTGACTGCCCACATTGCCCGTTTGACGGTTAAATAGCTTTAATAGTCCACATTTTGAATACAATTTCGCCTTAAAATACAAGAATGTTGACCCACCCAAATTGTTCATTAAAATAAATATTTACCTTTTAAGTCATCCAAATTTTTATTATTTTCTAAAACATAAAACAATGACTCATCCAAATGCTCCCTCTTTTGAAAGCAAAAAAATTCGCTATGCGAGTGCAGACACACCACAACATATTTACAAGCAAATCCGTCAAGGTGCTGAACGATATTTTAAAGAAAACAAATTACCTAAACACGCCACTGCCTTTATGGCTTACAAAGCAGCCGCTTTGGTCGGTTTGATTATTGGCGGTTATTGGTCTTTGACACAATTAGAGACTTTCAGCGGTGCATTGGCAGCCTATTTTCTGTTAACGTTTACTTCGCTGATATTGTCTATCAACTTAGGTCACGATGCGGCACACCATGCCGTAACAGGCAATAAACGGACAGATGATTTCATTTTTCAGACCATTTTTGCCCTTCAAGGTTTGAGTGGCTATGTTTGGCAAGTACGGCACAACTACTCGCACCACGTTTTGCCAAATGTTAAAGAACACGATACCGATTTGGAATTGACAGGGCTTATTTTGCTTGAACCAGACGCAGAGACAGCACGTTGGTATCATCGCTACCAACACATTTACGCCCCTTTTTTATATGCTTTCACGTCATTTCACTTGCTTTTTGTACAAGATTTCAAGTTTTTCCTTGAAAAAGACCATGCAAACTTGCACTTTGCGCGCATTCCTATTATCGAATGGGTTAAGATGTTATCATTCAAAATGCTGTATTTCGGACTCACTTTTGGGCTGCCGATGGCGTTTGGTTCGCTTAGTTTTTTGCAAGTTGTTGCGGCTTGGGCATTGATACACATGTCTGTTTCGGTTTTCGTTGCCTTTACGTTTTTTATTTCTCATCATGTTACTGAACTTGATTATGTAGATTCAGGTGCAGCGCATGATTTGATTTCTGATTCATGGATTCACCACCAAATCACGACAACAATTGACTTTGAACCCGACAATGCGTTTGCCAACTTCCTATTTGGCGGCTTCAATTTGCACGTGGCGCACCATGTTTTCCCTGAAATTTCGCATGAACACTATCCCGCAATGACTCGCATGATTCGTCAAGTTTTGGCAGACAACAACGCTTCAGATTGGTACAAATCCTTCTCTTTTACTGAGGGGTGCGTGTCGCATTTGCAGCACTTAAAAAATATTGCACAACAGGCTTTTGCCGAAGAAGTGCCCGAAGAAATGGATTTTAATAATGCTGAACCTATAACAAATTTGTCTTATGAAAATGTCTGATTTAATCTCATTTTTCACCGAAGTCACGGATATGCAACGCCTTATGTTCGCTGTTGCTGTCGTCCTTGTTTTTTGGCAAATAGAAACGCTCGTTGCGTTCAAGCAGAACCCCAATCGGTGGTCGCATCTTTGGCACAACGCCTTGTATGTCTTTCCCGATACGCTTGTTCAGGTCGCAATAGGTGTTTTTTTTATTAAAACCATCTATTTTGACCAAACCCATCATTGGGGTTTATTGTCCATTATGGGTCTAAAAAATCCAGTGGCAATATTCATCGTGTCGTTTCTCATGCTCGATTTCTGCGAGTGGGTTTATCATTGGTTGACGCATAAAGTGCCGTTTTTTTGGCGTTTCCATTTGGTGCATCATTCCGATCCAATCGTGGATGTGACCACAACCGTGCGGGAGCATCCGGGCGAAACGGTTTTGCGTCTCGGTTTTACGACTTTGTGGGTCTTTTTGACCGGTGCACCACTGTGGGCATATTTTTTCAGGCAGTTTTTCCAGATTACGTGCAATTTTTGGTGTCATTCCAATTTTGTATTGCCTGAAAAAATTGATAAATACGTCGGTTTGGTCTTCAATACACCGCATTTGCACCATATTCATCACCATTATCGTCAGCCTTATACCGATACGAATTATGCCGATGTGTTGATAATTTGGGATAGGCTTTTTGGCACTTATGCCCGCATGAACAAAGAGGATTTGGTTTATGGTTTGGAAACATATCCCGATGTGGACACCAATTGGCAGTTTCAAACATCGGTTGCGTTGCCTTTTAAAACCTTGATTTATCCCGAAGATTTGCTTCAAGAACAGCCAAAAGAGGCCTACATTACTGAGGGGTCTGTTTTATCATCAAACATGAATAAGGATTTACGAAATCTTTAAGATTTCGTAAATCTCTGACAGCATTTAAAATTTAAAAACAATGATTTCAATTATCATCTGTACCCTCAACGAGGAGCAATATTTGCCCAAACTTTTAGAAAGTTTGAACCGCCAAAAAGGGGCTTTGGACTATGAAGTTTTAGTCATTGATGCAGGTTCAAGCGACGATACTGAGGGGGTCGTGCGACGATTTAAGGATTCATATTTTGGGTTTCAGCAGGAGACAACGGATATCACACACCCCAAACCCGAAATAAGGTATTCTTTGCGCTTTGTACCGTTCAATCAAAGGGGTGTTGCAAGACAGCGAAATGAAGGCGCAAAATTGGCAAAATACGAGCAACTCCTGTTTTTAGATGCCGATGTGGTGTTAAATGAAGCATTTTTGGCAGTTGCCTTGCGCCAAATTGAAGCTAAAAAGCTACCGATAGCAGGAACAAAACTTTATGCAGCAGAGCCTTCTAAGGTTTTTCGAGCCATTTATAGTTTTTATTCAAATATCTATTTACCGATAACAAGGTGGTTCAACCCCGTTATTCATGGCTGTTCCATTTTTGTAACCAAACAAATGCACGACCAAATTGGCGGCTTCAAAGAAGGCATTTTGTTCGAAGATTTTCGATACGGTGCCGATGCCGCCAAAATTTTTCGACCGCCTTTACTGAGGGGGGAGGCTTATGTGCGGACATCGGCACGGAGGTTCTACAATTTTTCGCCCAAAGCGGTAGGGGAATTGGTGAAAGGCAGTCTGCAATCATTTTTCAAAGCAGGTATTGACCCATCAACAATGTCGAGTTACGAACAGACAACGGGGAATCATGCGCCGCCTCGGTATTAGTTATTGGGGATTGGTTATTAGTCTTAAGCAGCAACCAGTCTCCAACAACCAGTTTACTGATAACCAATGACTAAAATATGAGTTCTCAAACACCCCCTCAGTATATCCCCGTCGAGTCGGCGGATATAATCGCTGATTCACATAACTATCATAAACAGAATTGGTTGACGGAACGGCGTATAGCCGTCACGATACTGTTTTTTGTCAACGGTTTTGGCTTTGCCAGTTTACCGACACGGCTGCCTGAATTGCAGCGATTTTATAATGTTTCAAACACCGAATTGGGTTTAATTTTGTTGTGCAGTTCCATAGGTGCATTGGCGGCGATGCTCATGTCAAGCCGCGTAATGCACCGTTTTGGTAGCCGAAAAGTGGCGACCGTCACGGCGATTGGCTTTGCTGCTGTACCGCCCTTTTTGACCTTTATCCCGTATTTAGACGTATTAATACCTCTTTTTTTCCTACTCGGTGCGGCTATCGGCTCGCTCGAAGTGGCGATGAATGCCCAAGCGATAGAAGTGGAACGCCAGTTTGAACGTCCTTTGATGTCTTCTTTTCATGCTTTTTTCAGTATAGGCGGCGGCGTAGGTGCGGCTTTTGGTGCGGCTATGACTTGGGGGAATATGTCCGTTTTTATCCATTTTTTATGCGTTGCGTTATTGAGTGTCGGGCTACTAATATGGGCAGCATTTCATCTTTTAGATTTTAAAACGAGTGATGAAACGGCAGAGACAACCGCAAAAATAGGGTCTCAAAAAAGCATAAAATGGCAACGTTTAACCATACTGCCCATTGCTTTACTCGCTTTTTGCAGCATGGCAAGCGAAGGCGCATTGACAAATTGGTCAGCTATTTTTTGCAGTCAAGAGCTACAAACAACGGCTTCTGAAAGTGCTTTTGCTTTTACCATTTTTACGGCAGCTATGACCATTGGGCGTTTGGGTGGCGACAAAGTAACACAACGATTAGGCTTGTATAAAACATTGATTATCAGCTTATTTATCGCCTTTTTGGGTATATTCGTTTTATACGCAGCGACAAATTTAACGCTCGTTCTCATCAGTTTAGGAAGTATCGGTCTTGGGCTGTCGTTAATCGTGCCTTTAACCTATTCCTTAGCGGGAAATACTGAGGGGGTGTCTCCGAGTGTCGCACTACCGATGGTTTCGATATGTGGCTATGCCAGTTTTTTCATCATGCCGCCGCTTGTTGGGGTTTTGTCCGATGTTTTTGGGATTCGCATCCTTGTTGGGATATTGCTCGTGTTGGGTGTGGCGATGTTGGCGTTGTTAATTTATACATCGAGCCTTTTTAAGGTATCCGATGTGAAAATCACTTAGGCGGATATTCTTTGTAGAAATCGCCACGAACGCCAAGTGTTTGAAAAACTAAAACACCTTGAATGATTTCGAAGCCGACTCTATAAGAACCAACTCGAATACGATAGTAACGGCGGTTCTTTTTACTTTTTAAGTCTTTTAGGTGTAATATTTCTCTAAGAGATGAGGCTTCATTACATTGTTCAATAGTTTCAATGATGCCTAAACGAATCGGTTTTGGTAGTTCTCTTAGCCGTTTTTGGAAATAGGGCGTGATTTGAGTTTGCATTAGTCCATTTCTTTAAGTTCTGCAAGTATGTTTTTTGTTTCAATTGTAGAATAAGGCTTATTGTCAGGTAATTCTTCTAAACGAACAAGCGCATCAAGCAACTCGTTGTCTTCCTCGTCTAAAACGTCTATTGATTCTTTGAATTTGACACGAAGTTTTTGAAAAAGCAATTGTAAAAGGTTTTCGTCCGCTTCGTTGTATTCGATAATGGCTGTTTTAGTCATTTTTCTTTTTCTTTTTTATTAAACAATTGGACAAAGATAAGACCTTTTACGATTATAGCAAACAGTCATTTTTATATATAAATCACGCTAAAATATTTGAATACAGTGTGTTAATTAAATAAATCAGCAACAAATTATTATCAATAAAATATTAGAACAGATGAAATTACCTGTGTTTCAAGTCTCTATTCTTAGTTTTTTTCTCCTGTGCTTCGTATTTATAAATCCAATGAAAGCGCAGTCAACGCAGCCGCTTACGGTCGTTGAAGGCTTCGTCTTAGATTCCCTTCATGGCGACACCATTCCATTTGCCAATATCAGCGTGGCGGGAACGTCTTTTGGTATGTCGGCAGATGAAAATGGCTATTTCAATTTTTCTTTTAAAGAAACGCAAACGCAGTTACAGGTTTCAGCCGTTGGTTACAAAACGCAATTAGTCAATGTTAAAATAGGCGTTTCGCAACACTTGAATATTCTTTTAGAAAGTACCACAACTGAATTACAAACCGTTGTGATTCAAAAAGATAGATATAAAAATCGGAACAACCCTGCCGTTGAATTGATACAAAAAGTCATTGACCACAAGTCCGATAATCGCCTTGAAAGTCAAGATTTTTACCAATATGAACAATATGAACAATATGAAAAAATGGATTTGGCAATGGAAAATGTGCCTGATGCCTTGAAAAACAGCCGCCTTTTGAAAAATGTCCATTTCTTTTTTGCTGATGCCGATACGACCACATTGAAAGGAAAAGAGTTGATTCCTGCCTATCAACGGGAAACGGTTTCTGATGTTTATTATCGAAAATCGCCCAAAAACGAAACAACAGAAGTAAAAGGTATTAAACACACGGATTGGACAGGCGCATTTGACGACGACGGTGTGGCAACTTATTTGAAGCGTTTGTACATTGATGCCAATATTTATGACAATGAAATTCAGTTGTTTAAAAAGCCGTTTTTAAGCCCTTTATCGCCTGTTTCGCCACAATTTTATCGGTTTTATATCATGGATACAACTGTGATTGATGGTCAACGCTGTATCAATTTGGCATTTTTTCCACGGTCAAAAGCCGATTTGACTTTTGAAGGCAATCTCTATATCACCGACGACACGACTTATGCGATTCGCAAAGTGCGTATGACTGTGCCAAAAGACATCAATGTGAACTTTGTCAACGGTTTGAATATTACGCAAAATTTTGATAAACTGCCCAACGCAGGTTGGACTTTGGTACGCGATGAAGTGACAATCAATTTTGCAGGGGGCAACGATTCGACAAAATCGGTCGGCGTTTTTGGTAAAAAAACAACGCTTCGGCATGAATTTGTTTTCGATAAAGAGGCTGATGTGCGTGTCTATAACAACGTTCAGTCAGTCGTAAAAGCTGAAAATGCTGATAAACAACCCGAACAATTTTGGGCAACTGCCCGACAAGAACCCCTCAGTATAAAGGAGCAAAATACCTATAAAAAAATCGACAGCTTGACACAAACAACTGATTATAAGCGTTTTGTGGGCTGGAAATATTTGTGGGCAACGGGTTATTGGAATGCAGGTGGTGTTGAGTTTGGACCATTAGGTGCAGTATATAGCCGCAATGCGCTTGAAGGCGGACGCATCCGTCTCGGTAGTCGCACGACTTGGGATTTGAATCATCATTTGCGGGCAGATGGTTATGCCGCTTATGGTCTTTTGGATAAAAAATTGAAATATTCGGCAGCCGTAACCTTCCAATTGAACGACAATTTTTTCAATAATCGTCCACAAAATGCTTTCCGAATTTGGTCGCTTTATGACGTAGAAGTGCCTGGACAAACGCTTGAAAATACGGCACCTGACAATATTTTAACGTCTTTTAATCGAGGTGTTTTTGACAAAATGTACTACAAACGCTCGTTTGGCATCAGCTATATCAACGAAAGTAATGCGGGTGTGACCTATCAAGTCGGTTTGCAACAACGGCAACTGACACCGGCAGGAAGCCTCCGTTTCAACAGAACAGACCTCGATGGCAAACCCCTCAGTAATTTAATCCTAACGGCAAACGAAGCGACTGTTAACTTCCGTTACGCACCGAATGAGGAGTATTTTCAAGGACAAACGTATCGCAAACGCATCGTCAACAAATACCCCATTTTTGGTTTGCACTATACTTATGGTGTCGCAAACGATGGCACAAGTGCTTTTATGAATTACCACAATGTGAGTGCCGATGTGTTCAAACGTTTTTATTTAGCACCGATTGGGCGCACCGATGTACGGTTGGAAGCGGGTCGCATTTTTGGCAAAAATTTATCTTATCCGTTGCTGCATGTTTTTCAAGCGAATCAAACTTTGAATTATGAGCAATTTGCTTTCAACCAGATGAATTATTTGGAATTTATAAGCGATAAATACGTGTTTTGAACGTCGAACACGCTTTTGACGGTTTCTTTTTGAATAAAATTCCTTTGATTAAAAAGCTAAAATGGCGTGAATTTGCGATGTTTAAAGCCGTTTATGGTGGTTTAGATGCAGCAAACAACCCCCTTTCGAACCCCTCAGTATATGCGTTCCCGACAGACGCAAACGGTCAATCCTTGACTTCTGGGTTTAAGAATCAACCGTATATGGAAGCGGGTTTTGGCATTGGCAATATTTTTAAAGTATTTAGGATTGATGTGACCCGAAGACTTAATTATTTGGATAATCCGAATACGTCGAAATGGCGTGTTCAAGGCGAAATACAATTTGATTTTTAAAATTTTTAAGATTGACACCAATTTCACAAATTACACGAATTGTTTTAGTTTTTTTTGAGCTTTTGAGGAGAACAAGAATATTTTAAATTCGTGTAATTTGTGAAATTAGTGTCTGACCTATGCAGTTATGATTTTTAAAGCAATCTATCATGAAATTCATCAGCATCTTATCCTTCGTCCTTTTGGTTTTCCACCAAACTGCAACGGCACAAGCCCCTCAGTCAGGCACATTGACCGTCAATGTGAGCAACGTCAAGCACCGCGAAGGAACACTAAAAGCCGTGCTTCAAAATCGGTTAAACTTTTTGACCCCTCAGTACAGCGATATTATCGAACTGAAACCGACGGGCGATAATATGCAAATGGTTTTCAAAAACCTACCCGTTGGCGATTACGCCGTAGCGATTTATGACGACCTAAATATGAACGACAATTTTGACCGCAATTGGATTGGTTATCCATCCGAACCTTTTGCTGTTTCCAATAATTTGCATCCATGGAAATTGCTGCTACCTTCGTTTGATGCGGCAAAAATCACCTTATCGCAAGGCGGCGCAACGGTCAATATCACGTTGTTGAACAACTAATGACCGATACTGTCACTGCAATGAAGAAGGTTTTGTTTTTGAAACAAAGGGACTCCGTTTATATTTTTTTATAAATTTGGTCTTTTTTTAAAAAAACTACTCCTTCACCCTACGTTTAAAACCAATGGCTTGTATCTCTTTATAGAGGCTCGGTACGACGGAAAACGAATGACGAAAGACGAATTACAGGAAATTATCAACGGCTGTCGAGCAGGCAACCGATTGAGCCAAAAGGCATTGTACAGACAGTTCTTCCGCTACGGTATGAGTGTTTGCAACCGTTATACCCGTTCGGATGATGAAGCAAAAGAGATGCTAAACGATGCTTTTTTGCGTATTTTTATGAAAATTGACATGTATGACCCCGCATTATCGTTCCCAGGCTGGTTACACACGATAGTTGTAAGGTCGGCTATCAATTATTTGAAAAAGTATGAAAACAAACCTTTGACGACGAGTATAGAATTGGCAGAACATCACGCCGCTTTAAATGAAGATATTATAGGAAAAATGTCTTCCGATGAGCTGATTGAATGTATTAAACAGTTGCCGCCTTCATATCGAGTGGCATTTAATTTAGCTGTTGTTGAAGGTTATTCGCACGTTGAAATAGCCAAATTACTCAATATTTCGGAAGGCACTTCGCGCACAAATTTGATGGCGGCGCGACGAAAATTACAAATCATAATTCACAATTTGAATAAAAATTGACATGAATACCGAGAGCTTTGACAAAATTTTAAATAGTAAACTGAACGTAGAAAAAGATTTTCTCTTCACAGAAAACGACTGGCAGGACATGGAACGCCATATGGACGTTGCGCAAGCTGCCCGCCGTCGCCGTTGGTTGTGGTTTGGCGCAGCTTTACTTTTGCTGCCGTTGTTCGGTCTTTTGGGCTGGAACAGTTGGGCTTTGCACAATGCTCAAAATACCATTGACGGATTGGCACAAGAGGTCAAAACGTTGAGGCAGGAAAAGCAAACTTCTGTACCTACCCCCTCAGTATTTAACGCAAATGATGGACAACAGACCACAACAAAGAGCGATACAGTGTATCACCACATTATTATAAAGCGATACGATACGATTTTCCAAACCGTTGTGCGACGCGAAGTACTTGATGCTCCACCGTCTTCTCGACAAGATATTTTGATGTCACCTCAAAAAGGAAAAACAGAAACGACGATTTCTAAAACGGTGACAGAAAGCATTGTGAAGCCTCAAAAAACGATAAACAACAAGCCGAAGCAAGAGGCAACAGCTTCGGAAAAACCAACAGTTGGAACGGACAAAAACGATGTGATTCCTAAAAATAAAGAAGTAGCAAGCATTGAGAAGCCTACCGTAACAGAAAAAGATGGAATAAAAGAGCCTTTAAACAGCGCAACAACTCAACCTGTGGTGGACTCAAATCAGGCGATTGTTGAGAAAAAAACAGATACAACAACGATAAAACAACCGCTTCTTGATACTTTCGGCATTTTTTCTCAAAAAAAGATAGAAACCCAAAAAGTAACTGAATCGCCTCAAATGGTTGATAAATCGCTTGAAAAACAAGCAGAAAAGGAAAAAGTCAAACGTTTACCCATCATAAAACCTATAAAAATTGCAGGTTATGACATCGGTGTTTCAAGCGGTTTGGCAATTTTAGACGGTCAAAATATTTTGCGACAAGACGGTTTTAGTATTGGTGGACGTGGCGGCATACTATTAGGTGAGCGATGGAAAATTTTGGGCGAAGCGGAATTCGTAGCGTTGAGTTATGAAGTTAATAAAATTAATGGGGTTCAAGATATTCCAAATATTACGCCGCCTACCATAAACGATGAACTAAAAGAAGTGCATGTGGGACAACCGTATTGGCATTATTCGCTTGGTTTACAATACGCTTTGACACGAACCCGATTGAAACCCTATATCGGCGTGAGTGCTTTGGGGCAATCGAAATTAGAAGAAAAATTTGAATATAAATTCGAAAATAAGCTAACAAGAGAGGATGTTTTTGTTAAAACAAAACGAAACGATGACAGTTTTCAGATGCCATTTTTGCGATTTCAAGCTGGTGCAGAATATCCTATTTTTGGAAAAATAAAAGCACAACTTGAAGGCAGTTATGATGTGAATATCGGTAATGTACCACAGTTTAAACCACTTTGGCAACTGAAAGGGGTTGTTTTATATCGGTTTTAATATTCTGACATGAAAAAAAAAGATCTAAAAACAAACGCATTGCTCCTTTTATTACTGTTTATGACATTGACAATCAACGCTCAAACGCCTTTTTCCAAACGTCCAAAAATAGGTTTGTGCCTCAGTGGTGGCGCAGCAAAAGGCATTGCACATATCAGCCTTTTGAAAGCGATTGACTCACTTCATATTCCCATCAGTTATATTTCGGGAACGAGTATGGGCGCAATAGTTGGCGGTTTATACGCATCGGGATATTCGGGCAAACAGTTGGAACACCTTGTTGTGACAACCGATTGGGAAAAAATATTATCAAATAAAACAACTTTGGATGACATAAATATTGGCGAAAAAGGTGAATATGGGCGTTATTTAATCCAGTTTCCTATGAGAAAATGGAAAATTGAATTGCCTTTGGGACTCAACGAAGGGCAAAACCTCATGGCTTTGCTACAAAAATTGACGCTGCCTGTTGCCCACATTCGTGATTTCAATCAATTACCCATTCCTTTCAAATGTATGACTGCCGACATCGTCAGTGGCAACCCGATTATCTTAGACAAAGGTGATTTAGCGATGGCAATGCGGGCGAGTATGTCCATTCCCACCGTTTTTATGCCTGTGGATTGGGGCGGCGATACTTTAATGGTGGACGGTGGTTTGAGCCACAATTTCCCCGTTGATGTGGTGCGTGATATGGGTTCAGATATTATTATTGGCGGTTATACAGGCGGTGATTTATACAGCAAAAAGCAACTCAATTCCTTTCTTCGGCTTACCTATCAATCAGCAAGTTACAACCGTGTGAGTGACAGTCGGTTTCAGCAAAGCCTGTGTAATGTTTTACTCAAATTCGATGATGCGCTCAATAAAGCAGGTTTAACTTTATCCGATTTTAGTAAAGGACGAGAAATTATAGCCGTTGCCGATGGCGTTGTAAAAGAGTTTTTACCCCAACTGCAAGCCTTAGCCGATGCTCAAAAAGCCTTTAATACGAACAATGTCAAGCCAGTAGCACCCCCTCCCGATAATCTCGGGATGTACCATCAGTATCCAACCGAATTTTGCATTGATACCATCAGTTTTACAGGCTTACCCGATGAACAAAAAGACGCAGCTTTGCGGACGACAGGTTTAATGGAAAATCATTATATTTCTCCGCAAAAAATAGTCGAAGGTGTTAAAAATCTCTATGGCACAGACCAATTTCGATACGTTTATTATGAGATTATGGGCGATACCAATCATGCCCGTTTGCTTTTTCATATCCAACAAAAGCCCGCCATGTTGCTCAAATTAGGTTTGCATTACGACAATGAATTGGGCAGTGGCATCATTGTCAATTGGTCGGCTCGATTTGGCAAACATTCACGGATTTTAGTGGTGGCGGATATTGCCGAAGCACCGAAATTGCGGGCGCGTTATCAACGGCAGTTGAAACAAAGTCATTGGTCATTCAATGTGACTGAAACCTATGAACAAACCCTCGAATCTTTTCTTTTTGAGCGACAACAATTGGACAATTACAGGCGGCGACAAAACCAATTAGCCGCTTATTTGGGTCGCTCGTTGGGACATGCAGCAGATTTTGGCGCGGGTGCTTCTTGGAATATTACGAGTCACAGCCCTTTGTATTCCATTGACGATAAAATATATATCAATCAAACACGCCCCGACAGTTCGAAACAACTTTCCAAAGTCAATACAAGTATTTTGGCAGCCATGATGTTTTTTAGATACAATACTTTGGACGCTGCTTTTGCGCCTAAAAGTGGTGTCTCGGTTAATTTAGATGCCAAATTTGGCTTTTTAAACGATGCCCTTCAAGAAACAATCAGCACTTTTGCCCGCAATGATTCTGTTTCTATTGTCGAAAAATTTGATACAACCATTGCCCCTTTCACACGTCTTGCGCTCAGTTTTACGGCGGCGATACCCCTCAGTAAACACGTCTCTTTGACCACAAAAATATACGCTGGGGCATTATTTGGTAATAAATATACCGAAACAGGAAAACTATACGGCGAGGACTTTCTCATCGGAGGCATTGAAAGACGACAAAGCCCTAACTACTTTCCATTTGCGGGCAACCGTGAAGGCTACACCCGTCACACCGCCTTTGCAACGGCACAACTTGGTTGCCAAATCGAAGTTCTAAAAAACCTTTATGTCCAACCACAAGCCGCTGTTTTAGCAAGCGACAATTACGCTGTGGCTTGGAGTGGCGGCGCAACGGTGAGTTATCAAACCCAATTTATGCCTGTTCTTTTCAGCCTTTCAAAGGCGAGTAATAACAATCGTTGGCAACCTTATTTTGCGGTTGGGTTTAGGTTTTGATATTTTTAAAGGGTAAAATTTTTCAACTTCAAATTTTCTTCAAAATTGACGCTCACCTTTGCACTATTACTTAAATAATTTATTTCAAATCTTAAAAATAGTCAATAATGAAAAAGATTTTGTTCGTTTTATCCTTTGCACTACCCCTCAGTATGTGCGCTCAAAAAGCACCTTCGGCTGTTCAAACAGCTTTCAAAAAACACTTTCCAACTGTCACGAAAGTAGATTATGACAAAGAAAAAAACGGCGAATATGAAGCCGAATTTAAACTCAATGGCGTAGAAATGTCTGCCAATTTCATGGCTGATGGCACATGGCGCGAAACTGAAACTGAAATTGCTACAACAGCCTTACCCGCCAATATTACAAAAGCCATTGCGACAAAATACCCCAATGCAAAAGTTGTGGGTGCTGCTAAAATCGAAACATCTGACAGAGGTTTGCTCTATGAAGCCGACCTTAAAACAGGCATGAAAAAATCAGAAGTGCTGTTTGATGCGGTGGGCAATGTTGTTAAGTAGCTTCTTAAAGAATATTATATTAGGTGTTTAAAATCCCGAAGGGATTAAATTTGAATAGCCCCGAATGCAATTCGGGGTCAGAAATATAAGGTCGCTTTAACCGTGAAGCGGTTGAACTAATTGATTATCAATATTTTATTTACTGTTCAACCGCTTTGCGGTTCTCAAATTTACCGTTCATTGAACCCCGCATTTCATGCGGGGCTATTCATATTCAACCGCTTTGCGGTTTCAGTTGAGCTATTAACAGTTACGAAGAACCTTTTTTACCCCCTCAGTAAAAGCCTCATATTTTCAAGTTTTTAGGACTTCAAAATTTCTACAAAATTCAATCCCTACTTTTGTACTATGAAAATCTTAATTATTGAAGACGAAAGGGAACTCGCTGAAAGCATAAAAAGCTACATGAAAGCCAACGATGTTATGTGCGAAATTGCTAACAATATTGAACAAGCTTTGGACAAAATTGGGATTTACGAATACGATTGCATTTTACTTGACCTTATGCTGCCCGATGGCAATGGTTTTGAGGTATTATCTGAATTGAAAAAGCAGGGTAAAACAGAAGGTATCATCATCATTTCCGCAAAAGAAACGCTTGAAACACGTATTGAAGGCTTCAATTTAGGGGCAGATGATTATTTAACAAAACCGTTTCATTTGTCGGAATTGCTGGTGCGCATACAAGCATTGGTGCGTAGAAAGAACTTTAAAGGCAGTAATTTTATTGAATTTAATGAATTAGAAATAGATATTTTAGCAAAATCCGTCAGCGTTAAAGGCAAAAAAATTGACGTGACAAAAAAGGAAATTGATTTGCTTTTGTATTTGATTGGCAATAAAAACAGAGTATTGTCTAAAAGCGCCATTGCTGAACATTTGTCGGGCGATATGGCGGATATGTTGGACAACCACGATTTTGTTTATGCACATATTAAAAATTTGAAAAAGAAATTGAGCGAAGCGGGCGGCAACGATTACATCAAAACGGTCTATGGTTTAGGCTATAAATGGCAAAATGACTAAAAAATTACTACACAAAACGCTTCGGGCTTACTTGATTTTTTCAGTCATTGTACTGCTGATTTCAGCTCCGTTGTTCTATTTTATGATTGAAAAACTATACATCGAAGATGCCGATGAAGCTTTGTTTTTAA
>JAYVFS010000308.1:0-7593 GCA_043772905.1 Saprospiraceae bacterium
ACACTCATTTTTGATGTTGAATTCAAAGAAAATGAGAAAAAAATGCGTATTGACATGGCAAATGATGCCAAAGAAATGTTTGAAGCGGCGGGTATGAAAAACGTCCGTACTTATGACAATGGCTCTTGGCCCGGCATGGCAATTCACGAAATGGGGACTGCCCGCATGGGTAAAGACCCGAAAACGTCGGTTTTGAATAAGTGGAATCAGATGCACGATTGCAAAAATGTGTTCGTAACCGACGGTTCTTTTATGACTTCTGCTGCGTGTGTCAACCCATCTTTGACCTATATGGCAATGACGGCGCGCGCAGCCGATTATGCTGTTTCAGAATTGAAAAAAGGCAATTTGAAATAATGAGCTGTTGTTGAATGATGATTGAGTAATTGAAAGGCAATAAGTAATCATCAATAGTCCATAACAAAGACCCCCTCAGTATAATTCGACATTAGAATGGTATTGAGGGGGCTTTTTTTTGATAATACGTGAATAAATGTTTAGTTTTGTTAAAAAAGAATATGGAAACATCCGCTATTGCAAAACGTCCTAAACGGGAACAAAAAATTCCAGATAATCTTATTTGGGAAGTGCTCGACGGTAAACCTCTCTACCGTCGTGGCTATATGGACGTTGTGAGAAAACTAAAAACCAGAGACGAAATCATGGGAACAAGCAGCTATCAATCACTCATTACGACTTATTTATCAAAACTTTTAGCACGTCAATTAGATGATAATATCTATGATTATCTGATCAGTGAGCCAGGCGTTCATTTGAAATACAAAGACAATATTTCAAACGATATTGCTATCTTCAATCGGTTGTCTGCCAATCAAATTACTAAAAAGTATGCAGACTATTCGCCTAAAATCGTCCTTGAAATAGACATTGATATTGACCCAAAAAGTATGTCAGATTTTGACTATTTGAATACAAAAACGCAAAAAATGCTTGATTTTGGCGTTGAAAAGGTGATTTGGATACTCACCAACAGCCGTAAAGTCATAGTCGCTACGCCTAAATCTGCTTGGTTAACAATGGATTGGCACAACGATATTGAGATAATAGACGGTATCGTTTTCAATATTCATAACTACCTTTTAGAGCGTGGTATCGAGCTTTAGTACCCCCCTCAGTATTTAACATAAAAATGAAATTAACAATAATCATTCAACAATAATTAATTATCAATCTAAAAATATGAATCGTCGAACTGTTTTAAAAACTATGACAACAACCGCTGCCGCCGCTTTCGTTTCTGAAAGCCTTTCGACCCGCCTCGAAGCCACTAATGCTGTCTTGGATCCAGCTATTTCTGGCAAAATAAATCACTCTGCCTGTCGGTGGTGCTACAGCACTATTCCACTCGATGAACTCTGCAAACGCGGAAAAGAAATCGGTTTAACTGGCATTGATTTGCTGACTGTGGACGAAACGCCGACAGCTCATAAGTATGATTTAGTGTGCTCAATGGGGCAAATGGACTTAAAAGGCTATGGCATCACAAAGGGTTTCAACCGTTTGGAAAACCATAAAAATCTTGTCGAATACTACGAAGACCGTTTGCCAAAAGCAGCGGCTTTGGGCATGAAAAACTTCATCTGCTTCTCTGGCAATCGGGAAGGTTTGAGCGATGTGCAAGGGTTAGCAAACTGCGCTGTCGGTTTGAAAAAACTCATGCCATTGGCTGAAAAACTCGGAATTAACCTTGTTATGGAGCTTTTGAACTCAAAAATCAACCATAAAGACTATCAATGCGACCACACCGATTGGGGTGTTGCTTTGACAAAATCCATTGGTTCAGAGCGTTTTGGCTTGTTGTACGACATTTACCACATGCAAATCATGGAAGGTGATGTCATTCGCAATATCCGTGAAAACCATGAATACATCAAGCACTACCACACAGGCGGCGTTCCTGGACGCAACGAAATTGACGATTCACAAGAGTTATATTATCCTGCAATCATGAAAGCGATTGTTGAAGTCGGTTTTAAAGGCTTCACAGCCCAAGAGTTTATTCCTAAAAGTGCGGATAAATTGGGGGCATTGGAGAAATGCGTTAAAATCTGTGATATTTAATTTTAGACTACTGGTTAGACACGAATTTCTCAAATTACACGAATGATTTTTAATTCATTTTATGCTGTTTTCTTTAAAGAAAAAACTTGTTCTTTTATTCGTGTAATTTGTGAAATTCGTGTCCGCTAAGTAATGACCATTAATCAATAATAACAAAATGAAAAACCTTTACACCTTCGCATTGCTCTTCGTTGCGGTACTCTTTATGTCCGCCATAAAATCACCTAAACCGTTGAAAATCATCTTCTTCGGTGATTCCATTACCCAAGCGGGTATCAGACCAGACGGCTATATTGACAAACTGAAACAGATGCTCGACAAAAACGGCATCAAGGACAACTATCAACTCATCGGTGCCGGTATCGGCGGCAATAAAGTCTATGACCTCTATTTGCGGCTCGAAGAAGATGTGTTAGCGCAAAGCCCCGATGTTGTTGTGATTTGGGTCGGAGTCAATGACGTGTGGCACAAACGCACCTTCGGCACAGGTACAGACCCTGATAAATTTGAGAAATTCTATGTTGCCATCATCAGAAAACTGCAAGCGATGGGTACAAAGGTCATCGTAGCGACACCTTCAACGATTGGTGAACGCACCGATTTCTCAAACGAACAAGACGGTGACCTCAACCGCTATTCGCAAATTATGCGCGACATCGCAGCCAAATACGATTGCCCTGTGGCAGATTTCAGAAAGGAGTTTTTGAAATATAATTTGGATAAAAACAAAGACAACAGAGAGTCTGGGATTTTAACAAGCGACCGTGTACATCTGAATGAGGCGGGCAATCAGTTGGTGGCAGATATGTTGTATAAGTTGTTGATTAAGTGAGACCCCTCAGTATCACAGGCTTCATAGTCCAATAATTCAAGAAAATAAAGCCAATAAATATCATACGGAAAAACCTCTATTTCGTGGGTATCGTCCATGATGTCGTAAGTCGTGTTGACGAGTGTTATATACGTCTTTTGAGTCTGTTTTCTTATTTTTTTGACATCATAGTTTAACTCGGGTGCTTTGTGGAGTAGTTTCAACAGCAAGTTTGTACGAGCGTTAGGGTCATTTTTGAGGTGACGGGTGCGGTACTGACTGACGGCTTCAAGGCGTTGTAAATAAGCATCATAATCCTTTTCAGACATGACCCATAGTATCTGTAGCATCAAAACAGGCACATTCAACCCACGCTTGTCTTGTGCCAATATCGGTATGTCATTCAAAAAGCGATTTAATCGGAACAAACCGATTTGTTCGTTTTCTGATTGATTGGGCTTAATCTTTCCGACAGAAACAAGCCACTGAATATAGGCTTGATATATTTTCAACTCCTCTTGAACATCATCTGCTTGATTCTTAAAATCTTCGTGTTTGAGTACTTCGATACAGGTTTTCATCGCTTCACGATTGCGGCTTGTATGCAAACAAAACTGAATGAATAAAGTACGGTCTTTATACCAATTATGTGTACCATAAACAACCCATTTAGCTACTTTTTGCGCTGCTTTCCAACCATCTTCATGCTGTCGAAGCATCAAGTGGCATACCACTTTTTGATGATACAGCATTACTAATGATGCTTTATGAAAAAAAGGTTTGTTTTCTAATTTAACAATATATTCATCACATACCGCTAAGGTCGAGCGATAGTCATTAACAACCATGTGGACGAGTAATTCCAACATACCGAAAAACCATAAAAATTGAAATGTCTGAACTTTGTCTTTGTAAGGCATCAGTTCCGAAACATAGCCTTGAACTATCGGTTGTACCCATTTTTTAGTTGACCTATTATTGATATAATTACCAGAAATATCTATATAATATTCTTCTGCAAGGCTTTCTGCTTGATAGCACTCAAAATATTCGCTATATAATGTACGATAGTACGCATATTTTTTTTTGTTAGGTTTTCTATTACTGTAGTGATAACGCAAGTTTTTCGAAATTAATAATATGGTTTCAGTCCATTCTGCCTTCAAAGCAATATCCAAAACATAGTGACATAAATCTATCCCAGCAATTATTTTAGCTCTGCCTAATAATATTTTAATAGCGGCAGAAATCCTAACTGTCGCATAATACATTTGTTGGTTATCGTTAAGTTCATCAGATAATTTATAGTCTATCAAAAACAATAAATTTATCAACTTTTTCTTCAGCTGCGTTTTCAAGGCTCGATAAGGCGCGTGCCGTGTATCAAATGCCTCTCCGTACAACTCTCGCACAATGGCATCTTCATCATCTTTCCAACACCGAGTCGCCAATCCTTCAAAAAAACGGTGCAGTTTGGTTTGTTCATCACCGAGCAAAGCATTGACTTCTTGCTTCTTGACCTTGAATTGTTTTATGAGGTCAACATACTGCCTTAATTTTTGCATTTTTTTTTAGGTTTATTTTATTGCGTCATCTAACAAAACGATGAAAAGTGATTGTTTTTGAAATTATAAATCGTTGATAATCAATGCCATAATCCCCCCCCCCTATTGTAAATATACTACTATTTCCCGACCTAACAAAACGCGCTTAACTGTCTTTGCACAGCCTAAACAGCCATCTTACTTTTGTATCAACACCGAAAGAAACAAAAGATTTCGGAAAAACAGCATAGAAAAACCTTATTTATCTAATCTTTTCAAAACACTAAAAATATGAATTTATCGCTCAATCTCTTGATTGCGACGCTCATCGCATTGGGTATTCTGATGGCAGACGCTGATTGGAATAACCTTGATAACACGCAACAAGAGCAGTATAAAACAACGATAATCATAGATGACATTTCTGGTTATTAATTTTTAAAGGCTAAATCTAACAAACAAGCTATTTTAAGTAGGTTTTGAATTAGGATATGATGAATTTAATAGGATATTTTAGGACTTTAAAGCTAAATCCTAAAATATCCTATTAAATTCATCATATCCCAATTCAAAACCCAACCTAACAAAACACGCCTAACTGACTTTGACAAACAGCATCAAGATATTGACCTTTGTAACAAGAAAATGAAAAGAGAAAAATGGAAAATGGAAAATACCGACGCACGGCTTTACAAAATAACACTCGGTAATCCCGCAATAGGGTGTAAACGATACGGCATTTGCAGCATGGAAGAAAGCGACTACTCAATGATACCGACACAACTGATTGACAATACTGTTTGGGCAAAAATAGAGACAAAAAGAGACCACTTGACCATTCATTTTTTACGCAACACCTTGACCGCCACAACCTTCAAAACACATTTTTCAAGCGGCTTTTTTAGGATTGAACAAGCCATTATTTACAATCAGTGGCACATTCCCAAAAAAAACTATCCGATACAAGTATTTGACAATGAATGGATTATAAAAACAGACCCCTCAGTATTTCACCGTTTTGAGGGGCTTCAAAACACTAAATTTTTTATTCACCCAACGGAACAGTAAATTTCTTTTTCTGATAAAACAGTCATTTATTAGAAATAGCCAAGCCATGAAAACAAAATTAGATAAGGCTAATTACTTGCATCGTAACAATCAGGAAAGGTACCGTCTGAACCAGCGATGTAAATTAAAAAGGGGCTTCCATCGTCGGAATTGATACCTCCATGACGACAAAAGCCCTTGATATTTAAATCATTAACAAAAACGTTTGACAAATGAAAAAGTTGTCTCTTACACATGCGGCTCGCAGCGTATTTTTTATGCTCGCCGTTTTGTTGTCATCTTGTAAACAGGATTTGAAAATTCAACCAGATTCCTCTGTAGAGCAGGTCAAAAATGACAAAATTGAAACATTAGACCTTACAGGCGTATCGGTCAAAAATGGCGTTTTGCACTTTGAATCGCCCGAAGTTTTTAGCAGAATTGATGCAGCGTTTAGTAAAGCATCGCCTCAGTCGCGGAGTATCGCCTTGAAAAAATTGGGTTTTAAATCTATGAATGATTATTATGCCGATTTTGAAAATGCGTTGAATAATGCTAAAACAGAAGCAGAAAACAAGCAAATTGTAGCTGATAACGCTGATTTTGTTACATTAGAAAACGAAATTTTTAAACTCAAACCATATCTGATTAGCAAAACCCATTTCATGGATAGAAGAGGAATCTTCTCAATTGGTGAAAATTTATACAAATTTCATGAAAATGGGGAGCTCATTTCGCAAAGTATATCAGATATTACTGTTTTTGAAAAAACGGGAAGAGTATCTCCTAATAATACGAACATGATATTTAAGTCAGAATTAGCACAGAGAACTTCATGTACGGGTTTACTAACTCAATCAACAAGCAGTAGTAATAGACGAGTAGATATTTTCACAACACCTCAACAATTTATTTTTGGGATAACTGGAGACCCTGATAACATCTATTATATTGCAGAAATATATACCAAAGGTACTCCGTATAAGAAAAATATTTGGGGTAATTGGGTTACTTATACTACTGCTAACCAGTTATCTGTCACCTACTATAGACAGCTATCTAATCAAACATCGACTTTTCCTACACTTGCGAATTACAGTTATTCAAATAATTGGAATGCAATTGATTATAATGATAGGTTAATTGACTATGTAATGATGACTCGGGCAGAAGCGAATGCTCAGTTACCTTTAATTAACCAAATTATAAATAATACTGCTTCAACTCAGGGAAATGTAGCCGCAACGATTACTTGTAATTAACATTATTATCCATTGAGGGGCTATTTTTCGGGAGTTAAAAATATATAACTGTTTCGATAAATAGCCTCTTTTAAAATTACTTAGGATGCCAAACAAAATTCTTTTAATTCTATCTTTTGTTGTATCAAGTTTATTAGAACTACATGCACAAAGCCCCTATCACATAGAAGGCGGCTTATTTTACGGCAGTACGGTTCAAACAGAATCGCCTGAAAATCAGTTTGTAACGCTTCTCGGTTTTGAAAAACCAACCGTCAATGCCCAAATAGGTGTGGGTTATTCACGATATTTATTCAAACAACTCGGTTGTGGTATAGATGTGCTTTATTCCTTGACAGGCTATGCGTCAAGTTATACTAAACGAAATTTTCAGCATTATTTAGCTGTACAGCCCTTTTTATCCTATACATTTCAAGATAAATGGCGCATCAAAGGCGGTTTAAGCATGGGCTTATTGGTTTATCCAAAGTATTATAATTCAAACAGATTTGAGTTTGGAACAGCCTGGAACGTCCAACGCATTTTAGGAAAATATGCCATCGGCTTAAAATTTGAACGCTATTTTACGCCTCATACTACTGATGCTTTTGGTAGTGCATCATATAAAATGTATCACAAACAAATAGGTTTAACCCTCAGTCGTTCCTTCTAAACTTTCTAAAATGCACAAAATCAACAACCTTTTGTTTGTTTTGGTACTCATTTGTACAAATGCAACCGCCCAAAACACCCTAAGCGGCTACATCTACGACACACAAAACCGCGAGCCACTCATCGGGGCAACGATATTCGACAGCCTCACGCAAACAGGCACAACCGCCAATGAATTTGGCTATTATCGTTTGTC
>JAYVFS010000309.1:0-7585 GCA_043772905.1 Saprospiraceae bacterium
TTTTTCTCTTTCCAACTATGTCAATCAACTTTTTTTTTATAAAAAATTTGTTTTAAAAAATTTTCAAACTAATCAACTTTTAATTTGTAGGGTTTTGAATTCAATTTCATTATAAAATATAGCATATCTGTTTGTCCAAAATTAATTATTCAGAAGCAATACGACGAGGCTTAATTTTTACTTGACACTTTAAATAATTGTGAACTTATGGTTTATTTAATCTTAAGCAAGTAATAAAATGGGTATAAAACACATTATTTTAAATAATAAATTATTGACATAAAATAAAAATATTTAACATTTAATTTATTTATAAACAAATGCAAGTCAATTTGTTGTAAAACATAAAATATATTAAATTTATTTAACTGTATTTTATACCCAATAAAAAAAAACGATTCGTAAGTAGAGATATTGATTTCTTTTACTTGCAAAAGTAACAAACAAGGAGTACCTTGCACCCAACTTACATTTCTTAAACTTAATTCTCCCACTTGAAAACGAATTTAATAACAATGAATTACGAAATCCTATTATTCAGCCTCTTACTTGTTTGTGCTTTACTCATATCAACACCTGATAATAATACTAAGAAGCCAAATACTTATCCTTAACTAAAATTATCATGTTGAATAAGTGTATCTTTTTATTCCTCTGACATTTATTTTTTCGATTTGGCTATTTTAAAAGAAAAAAAACTGTACATTTGCACCGCAATTTTGAGCAGTCAATTTATTCAATCGAAAAAAATATAATTATGAAAAAAGATATTCATCCGAAAAATTATCGCTTGGTTGTTTTCAAAGACATTTCTAGCGACGATATGTTCTTGACCCGCTCAGCGGCATCAACAAGAGATACGACAGTTTGGGAAGATGGCAACACTTATCCACTTATTAAGATGGAAATTTCTGCCTTTTCACACCCATTCTTCACTGGTAAAATGAAATTTGTTGACACGGCAGGTCGTATTGATAAATTCAACAAAAAATTCTCTAAGTTTGCAAAGACTGAACCTGAAGCTTAATCAGAATGATTTAAAATCATGGTTCAAAAAGTCCTGTACGCAAGTTCAGGACTTTTTTTTATGCTAAATCAAAATTTATCCCTCAGTATTTTGTTGAGTCCCTACTATCAAGATACCTTAGCGGTCAAATTCTGTTAGTTGATAACACTTAGTTGAGCTAAACAACTTGTTAAAATCATACAAGATGAAAAACATTATTCTTTTTGACCCAGATACCCGTGAGCAACTTTTGCCCTTGACTTTCACACGCCCTGTCAGTGAACTACGTGTGGGTATCACTACTATAAGTGAAAAATGGGCGCAACAGTTTGTTGGAAAAATCTCTTATATCACACAAGACTATCTTTCTGAAAAATATCCTATTGAAATCAGTGAGGAGAATTTTGTCATCAACGGTGCTGTGTTACCCAATTTACAACTTTGCAAGTTAATTGGCGATTTGAAAAACAATGAAGCCCTTCTAAAA
Organism: Saprospiraceae bacterium; assembly: GCA_043772905.1. Taxonomy (GTDB): domain Bacteria; phylum Bacteroidota; class Bacteroidia; order Chitinophagales; family Saprospiraceae; genus JAAFJT01. The sequence goes on from JAYVFS010000309.1 coordinate 1,494, forward strand.
GACGGTGAACTCATTGCTGCCCGACTTGACCGTATGCAGTTTCACAATCTGATGGAAGACAACGACATTGAAGAACTTGTTGGCTATGAGTTGGAGGAAGTGACTTTTGATGTCATAAACCATGTTTGGGATATTTTTTCGTTGAATAACAGAGCGATACATGATGATTTTGCTTTTATGACAAAAGGGCGTACTTCAGCCCCCCTCAGTAAAACCAATCAAATTGTTGGTGATGCTTCACTTATTTTTCTTGAAAAAGGGGCAACGGTTGAATGTTCAATTTTGAACACTCAAAAAGGACCTATTTATATCGCAAAAGGTGCTGAAATTATGGAAGGTTGCCTTGTTCGCGGTCCATTAGCCATGTGCGAACACAGTCTTTTGAAAATGGGGGCAAAAATATATGGCGCAACAACACTTGGTCCGCATTGCAAAGTAGGTGGTGAGGTCAACAATGCCGTTCTTTTCGGTTATTCGAGCAAAGGTCATGAGGGATACTTAGGCAATTCGGTGATTGGCGAATGGTGCAATTTGGGTGCGGATACCAATACATCGAACCTTAAAAATACGTATGAAGAAGTGAAATTATGGGACTATACGAAGAGCAGTTTTGCCAAAACAGGCTTGCAATTTCTGGGGCTAATCATGGGTGACCATTCAAAATGTGCCATCAATACCATGTTTAATACAGGAACGGTTGTGGGTGTCTCTGCCAATATCTTTGGGGCGGGTTTTCCACGAAATTTTATTCCGTCTTACAGTTGGGGTGGTCCACAAGGTTATGAAACTTATGATGTAAAAAAAGCATTTCACACCGCAGAACGGGTTTTAGCACGCCGAGATTTGCTCTTGTCCGAAAATGATAAAGCTATTTTAAAGCATATTTACAACATAACAGCAAAGTATAGATCTTGGGAAAAAGATTGACTTTAAGTTTTTCAGACCACAGATTCGGCTGAATCTGTGGTCTGAAAAAACTAACGCATCAAAACGACATCACCCTTCAAAATCTCTCTCTCTCCATCTTCAAACTCGATTTCAGCTATCCAAATATACACATCAGACTGCGCTAATTGTCCATGATAAGTGCCGTCCCAACCATCAGAATCATCGTACATCGTCGGGTTTTGACGTGCGTACAAGAGGCTACCCCAACGATTGAATACTTTAAAATTCAAAATACGGCGTGTGCCAGAACCGCCAAAAATACCAAATCTGTCGTTTTGACCATCGTCGTTAGGAGAAAAAGCAGTTGGTGCGAATATTTTTCGATTTTTATCCACTTGTACGATAATGTCTTTTTTCAAAGAACAACCAAAGGTATCCGTCATTAAAACATGAAAAATTGTCGTTTTTCGAGGTGACGCTGATGTTATACCGCAATTATCGCAAGCCAAACCGACAGAATCACGGCTCGTTGTCCATTTTATACCGCTCATTACTGAGGGGGGTAAAAGTCCAGCAAAAAGAGAAACATCGTCGCCAAAATGAATCAAAGTGTCCTCCGTTGTCAACGGAACCATTTTTGGCGGTTCTGTCAATCGGATACTATCTGTTATTAAACATTGATTGCCGTCTGATACTTTCAGCGTATAATTGCCTGCTGCGAGGTTTTCAAAACGCGCCAATGAATCACCGACCGTTTTTTCTCCAAACTTAATGGTATAGGACTTGACGCCACCTGAAACACCCTTTAGCGTTACAATACCGTTTTTTTCTCCAAAACAACGGATATTTTGAACTTGATAAGCCATTTTCAACGCAGTTGGTGCGGTCAAAGTGACCGAAGCCGAGTCTTTACAGCCTTTTTCATCCGTTGCAGTAACATTATAAACACCTGCAGTCAAGCCTGAAATTGATGATGACCCGAGATTGGGTATGCCTTGCCATCTGTATATAAAATTGCCATTGCCGCCTGTTGTCGAAGCTGAAACAGCCCCATTGTTTGAATCAAAACAAGAGACGTTATAGCCGTTATATTGAGTGGTTGCGACTGCTTTTAACGTCATTTTTGCTGGCTCTGTGAGCGTTGTGTCTGATGTTATTTTACAGCCTTTGGCATCTGTTACGGTCATTTTGTAATTGCCCGCACATAGGTTTTGGGTTGAGTTTGTTGTCCAAATGTAGGTGTATGTCGAATCAAAACCGCCTGTCGTTGTTGGCACTATTGAGCCGTTGCATTGGGCAAAACAGGTTGGATTGACAGTCGCTAAAGTGGTTTGTAATGGGCTTTTGGGCATGTCGATTTGTATGGTGTCGGCTACGGAACACCCCTCAGTAGAGGTGACTGTTACGGCGTAAATGCCTGATTTTGTAACAGTTAGGTCTGGGTTTGATGTGCCGTCGTTCCACTCATAGCGCCAAGTGGAACTTGGCGTTACTTGCAGTTTTAGGGTCTTGGGTTCACAGTACAGAGTATCTCTTCCGAGATTGACTTTAGGGATTGGACGAATGCGGACATTTACGGTTTGATCCGCTGTTTGACAGGCGTTGAAACGGGTTTTTAAAGAATAAGTGCCGCCCGTCGAGAGATCGGTTTTTGGGATGACCACTTGTGGATTGTTTGACGAATACCCATTGGGCCCAGCCCACTCGAACGTGGCGGCACGATTTGTCGTTGTTGTTATGCGCAACGTATCACCTTCACAAGGCGAGTTGGCAGTAATGTTCACAGTGGGTATTTGACAAGCCGTAGCATCTGGGCTTTGGATATTGTTACAGCTCGTAAAATCTTCAAAATAGGCTATCGAATTATTATCCAAATTCGTCACTTTTATCCAATCAATCGAACCACTGCCTTTGAACCAAAATTTTAATTGGCTGATGGTGCAAATTTGCCCAAAATAAGGCAGTGAAATCAATAATGTATCGTTATGAAAAAACGATGCTATATTGTTAGAACATTTGATTTTAACGACAGAATACTCATCTAAGTTACGCACAAGGAACGGCAGGTTCGACTGCCTCAGCCCATTCATACTGACAAAAGTCCAGGGCAAACCCTGCATATCATTGCTCATCATGGAGGCACTGATTTCACCTTGCGGCAATGTCAAACCAAAGCCTACATCATAAGCCGCTTGCCCACCATACTGAGGGGCATTGCGTACCCGATATTCAAACGTGAAATTATTGGTGACACAGATTGGGCTGTTGAATCCAAAATAAGTAAAATAGGCATTTGTATTGTGGGGCAACCGCAAGGCTCCATTATTGATATAACTACATACAGGGGCATCGGGTAAGGTGACATTCGTACCTGTTGAATAGTCCAAAACATAGGCGTTCCAAGCGGAAGCTTGAGAAATAATATTGTTATTAATTAAAAAAAGTAAAAAAACGACTGGAATTAAAGATTTCTTCATCTGTCGGATTGGCTTTAGAAAGTGTTTGTTGTTTTGTTTAAAAAATACTGAAAAATACTGAGGGGGGTACTGATGTGATAATTAAAAGATAAGACGTGTTTTGAAGTATAAATCTGACGCTTTTTGATAGCTAAGTATTGTCTCAAAATAAGCATTGACATTAGATTAACAGTTTATATGGGTTCAGTTAACAAATAGAAAGTCGTTGATTTTAAGCCGATACATAAAAGCAATGCCAAAGGAAAGCGTAAAAAGTCATTTAGAAATATCACTTAAAATATATTTATTTTTTACAAATAGCGTTAAATACTCGTTTTCAACAATTAAGGCATGAAAAATGTAGTATAATTTTTATATCTATTCTGTCCATCTCATTAACCGATACTCATAAAATTCTCCTAATTTTGCAGGACTGAAAAAAAACTCAATCTGATGGCTCGTAAACTCTTTTTCCACCTAATCATCTTACTATCAACCACTTATAGCTCACTTTCGGCGCAACGGTATATTGTCGAAAAGCTCGACTCGTCCATTAACTCCAAAGAGTTTGATGAAGTTACGCCCATTGTGACGCATGACGGTGGTACAATTTACTTCACCCGCGTCGGCAGCAGCGATTTTGTCAAAACGATATGGATTGACGGAAAAGATGTTTCCGAAGACTATAAATACCAAGAATATCTACACAATCTTCGTGAGATTTACTCTGAAATATCAGGTAAAAAGGTGATGGGCAATCCTGAAAAATCGGATTTTAACCAAGACATTTGGTATGCCGAGTCGCGTGACAGCACGTTTGACCACCTTGTGCATCCGCCTTCACCGCTTAATAATGCTTTACCTAACTCGATTTGTTCGTTGACACCCGATGGCAATACATATATCGTTGTAAATCAATTTTCAAAAGATGGCGGTATGAACAAAGGTTTTAGCCTTGTTCAGCAACTGCCCGACGGCTCTTGGAGCGACCCCGAACCGATGCAAATTGATGATTACAATATATCGTCGGCAGCTATCAGTTTGACGATGAGCAACGATGCCAGTGTTCTCATCATGTCGTTGCCCAAGTCGCAGGGTTCAGAGGACAATGACCTTTTTATTTCTTTTAAAATTGGTGAAAAGCATTGGTCTGCGCCTAAAAACATGGGACCGAAGGTCAATACGACCTTTAAAGAACTCACGCCCTATCTTTCGCCCGATGGCAAAGAACTGTATTTTGCTTCCAATCGCCCCCTCTCAGTAGGTGGACTTGATTTGTTTTTTATTTCACGATTGGGCAATGGTTGGGACAATTGGTCGAATCCACGCCGCTTTGTAGAACCGATTAATACGCCCGGTGATGAAAGCCAACCGTATTTTAATATGACAACAGGTCAGCTTTATTTTTCGTCAAAACGCGACGGTACGCATGATATTTATCGTGTAAAAATTGCACCAGATATTGAACAGGAATTAACACTTAAAGGTCGTATCATCAATACAGCCACAGGACTGCCTCTTGACGGACGGGTGATGTATGGCGAAGCCGATGCGCCTTATTATGAAAAATATGTTGAAACCATCGAAGGCTATTTTCTCATACGTGTTAAGCAAGGCAAACCGATAAAAATGATTGCCTTTAAGCCTGGATATATCAATCATGAGGTCGTTTTGAATTATGATAAAAGAGTCTTTTTTGGCAAAGCACAAGACATAACATTGTACCTCGATTCAGTGGCTATTGGCGGCACAATTTCCTTGAACCCGATTTATTTTAAGCGGTCAACACCCGTTATTTTGCAGGAATCTTACGCAGAACTCGATTATTTAGTTGAAATTATGCGTCAATTTACGGAAATAACGATAACCGTTGAAGGGCATACGGACAGCAATGGTTCACCTGATATTTTACTCAAACTCTCAGAAGAGCGTGCCGCAGAAGTGCGTAAGTATTTGATTAGAAACAAGATACATCCAAACCGCATCGCAACAATCGGCTATGGCGCAACTAAGCCCCTCCGTAATGGCAGTAACGATGAGGAAACCCAAAGGCTGAATAGAAGGGTTGAATTTAGGATTACGAAGCTGGCTTATTAAATTGTATTGTTAAATTGCTGTATTGTTATTCAGCAATACAGCAATTTAACAATACAACAATACTAAATTAACGCCAAAAACTCCGACAGCATCATAGCCGTTGCCCCCCACACAACCCGACCATGCACATCAAAATACGGCACATCAGGCAAGTGCATTCCTCTAATATCCATATTCATTTTTTTATGATTGTCAGAATTCAACAAAATACTGAGGGGGGCTTCGATTATCTCTTTTACCTCAGTGGCTTGCGGTTGATAGTGCGGTTGAACCGCCGTCCAACCGACGAATGGATGCACATGGAAATTGCTGACAGGAATGTATAAATCCGTCATTTTGCCAATAATATTGATTGTTTCAGGTGGAATACCGACTTCTTCATACGTTTCACGCAAGGCACAAGCCTCTAACGACACATCGCATGCATCGAGCGAACCGCCTGGAAAACTGATTTGATGACTGTGAGGGTCGTTTGCGCTGCCGACTCTTTCGGTCAATACAACGTGCCATTCACCTGCTTTTGGAAACAACAAAATGAGAACAGCCGACTGTCGGGCAGTCGGTGGTGCTTCAAATATTAGACGACGTGCAAACACTGCTTTTTTGAGCTGAAATTCTCTGCCCGGTAAACCTTGTGCATGGCGGTCAATC
>JAYVFS010000310.1:0-2692 GCA_043772905.1 Saprospiraceae bacterium
ATTCATCATTCATCATTCATCATTAGATTAAGCTGCTTCCGCAAGCATTTTTTTACCTTTTGCAATTGCATCGTCAATAGAACCAACAAGGTTGAAGGCAGCTTCTGGATATTCATCCACTTCACCGTCCATAATCATGTTGAAACCACGAATCGTTTCTTCGATTGGCACCAATACGCCTTTCAAACCCGTAAATTGCTCTGCAACGTGGAAGGGTTGCGACAAGAAACGTTGAACACGACGTGCGCGCGTAACGACCAATTTATCTTCTTCCGACAATTCCTCCATACCTAAGATGGCGATGATGTCTTGTAATTCATTATAACGTTGCAAAGTTCTTTTCACACGTTGCGCACAATCGTAGTGTGCATCGCCCAAAGTTTTGCGGTCAAGGATACGGCTTGTTGACTCCAAAGGATTCACCGCAGGATAGATACCCAATGATGCAATCTTACGGTCAAGTACCGTTGTTGCGTCCAAGTGAGCAAATGTCGTTGCAGGAGCAGGGTCAGTCAAGTCATCCGCAGGTACGTAAACCGCTTGTACAGAGGTAATTGAACCACGTTTTGTTGACGTAATACGTTCTTGCATCAAACCCATTTCCGTCGCCAAAGTCGGTTGGTAACCTACCGCTGAAGGCATACGACCTAAAAGAGCCGATACTTCAGAACCTGCTTGTGTGAAACGGAAGATATTATCAATGAAGAAAAGGATATCACGACCGCCATTCGGGTCAGTCAAATCACCGTCACGGAAATATTCAGCCATGGTCAAACCCGACAAAGCCACACGTGCGCGGGCTCCAGGAGGCTCATTCATCTGACCGAAAACAAGCGTTGCTTGCGAACCTTCGAGGGCTTTTTTATCCACCTTCGACAAGTCCCAACCGCCTGCTTCCATAGAGTGAACAAACTCTTCGCCGTAACGAATAACGTTTGATTCAATCATCTCACGCAACAAGTCATTGCCTTCACGTGTACGCTCACCCACACCTGCGAAAACCGACATACCGTCATAACCTTTCGCAATATTGTTGATAAGTTCCATGATAAGAACCGTTTTACCGACACCTGCACCGCCGAAAAGACCAATTTTACCACCTTTGGAGTAGGGTTCAATCAAGTCAATAACTTTGATACCTGTGAAAAGGACTTCCGTTTCAGTTGAAAGGTTTTCGTAAGCAGGTGGTTTACGGTGGATAGAATATGCGTCATCACCTTTTGGCACTTCGCCAATACCGTCAATGGCTTCGCCAATAACATTAAAAAGACGACCACGGATTTGTTGACCGACAGGCATAGAGATTTGCTTGCCAGTGTCAACAGCTTCCATATTACGAGTTAAACCGTCTGTTGCGTCCATCGCGATAGTACGGACAGAATCTTCGCCCAAGTGACGTTGGACTTCAAGAATGATTACTTCGCCATTGCCTTTTGTGACACTGAGCGCGTTCAGGATTTCGGGGAGGATTGAGCCTTCTGCCGAGAAGCTAACGTCCACAACTGGTCCGATGACCTGTTTAATACGACCGATATTTGCCATTTTCTAAAATTTATTGAAAATATATAGCTTTTTAGATGTGTTTTTCAAAAACGGTGCAAATTTACTAAACCTAAATGGATTACCAAACTAAATTTGGAACATTCCTTCACTGTTTTTGATTAAAAATAGCCCCCCCTCAGTATATTTTGCCGTTTTTAGGGTTTGTTTTAGGAAAATAGGGTGATTGGAAGACTTCTCCAAATTTTGTGAAACCCCTTACTCTGCCTTTTTTACCTTACTCATCAATCTGTTTGGATGTTAATAAAAAAAGCCGATGCTAATAGGAACAACTCGACATGAAGGAACTCAATTAAATATTATATTTTAAGCCGCGAATCGTTAATACTCAAAAAAAACATAATACATAACTCGATGATTTAAAGTCTTGTTCTTTTGTAAAATTACTTGGCTATGTTAATAGACTACCTTAGCTTTGCGCCACTATTTAAATGACAACAACAAAACAATCATTTTCAACTAAAACTAAAAACACTTACTAACCAAAGTCAACAAATCCATTTCATTTCATTTCATTTCATTTCATTTCATTTCATTTCATTTCATTGTAAAAATTGATTTGGAAAGGAAATATTTATTCGATATTGAAAGGACTTCAATATAGCTCATGCAGACGAAGCGTAGCGGTAAGTGAGCTATATAAAAAATATAACACTTAAAATCAACTAAAATATCATAATGAAACTAAATAAAGGTTGCCCACTTTATAGATATGAAATCGCAGAGTTCTTCAAGATGAATGAAAAAAAATTGTATCGTTTTCTCAAAAAAAAGAACCTGCCTCTGGAATCGGGTATGGTTATGCCGTCTGATTTGGATAAGATAGAAGCACTTATTTTAGGAAAGAACGGTAAGGAAGACGACCCCAATGAAGGACATAAAAACCTAAAAGCACCATAAAAAGGTTAGGTGTCCGATTTTGTCCAACTTTTGTGCTTGGTTTATGACAAATTAGTGCCGAAGTTTGCATTATGTTTCAAACACATCGAATCTGATCAGAACCGTTTAAAACAGTACTCAAACAAAAAAGACGGCCACCGCAATTCTTGGCAGAGGCGGCAGCCGTCATTTATTAACCTAAGTTAAACCGTAAAAATAATGAAAAATTTTGAACGACGACGAAAATAGGCAA
>JAYVFS010000311.1:0-24592 GCA_043772905.1 Saprospiraceae bacterium
GTATCAAACACAATGGATGCTAATATTCAAGGACTTCATTAAATTCATTTTTACAAGTAATTCATTGTCAAGTAGTTAGAAAAATAGTACGGTACAGTACCCAACGACATTTTTTTATTGAAAATAAATGATATAATTTTCCAAAAAAATTATAATAAATAATTTCAAATGATAACTTTGCTGATACTTAGACTTAAATCATCTGAGCAAACAAAATCAAAATAGTTTTTTTCTGAACGTGAAGTTTTTTTATTAAATGTCATTAAACCAATTCTTTCGTCGCCTGTGGCAACAGCGCGGCTCTTCTGATGCACAGATAAATCTGTTGTGGGTATTACATTTAGGCATGACTTGTTTAACATGGCTGCAATTAGGTGTTTTGCGACAGCGTAGCAACAATAATTTTTCTATTTTCAAATTCTCTTATATCCATTTATCGCAGTATCAATCTCTTTATACGGCTTATCCGATCGAGTATTATGATTTATTTATATACCACCCTGTTTTTGCTGTTTTGTTTTCACCAATAGCTCTACTTCCAACACCGATCGACTTATTTATTTGGCTTTTTGGTTCAACCATCGCTTTTTTATGGGCGATAACCCATATCGGTTTAGACAAACGTTGGGTTGTTTGGCTGATGTTTTTGTCGGTTTTTGAACTTTCAAAAAATGTGCTTCATGTCCAAACCAATATCTTGATAGCGTCAGGGATGATGGCAACTTTTATTTTTTTTGAACGACAAAAACCCACGAAAGCGGTTCTGGCGACAGTATTAAATTTTTGTATCAAAGGGTTTGGTGCGATAACGGGTTTGCTCGCTGTTTTGTATCCAAAATCTGGACGCAGCATTTTGCAAGGTATTGTGTTTACTTTTTTGCTTTCACTAACGCCTTTGTTATTTGTCAGTCCTTCAGAATTGTTGAAATATTACACCGATTGGCTTGATTTACTGAGGGGTGATGTGATTTCAGAACCGTTCTCTTTGGTTGGTTTTCTAACGCAAACTTTGGGTTTTCCTAAGACAATCGAGCCTTTTGTAATGGTTTTTGGTGTTTTGATGCTCGTTTTTTATTGGCTTATGTTGTGGTTACGCAGAGGCATTTTAACATCTGAAAGACGCGCTTATTTTCTGTCGTTTCTGTTACTTTGGGTAGTCGTTTTTAATCGAGCAGCCGAGTCACCGACTTATCTGATGGCTTCAACGGGTCTTTTGATATGGTTTTTTTATCACAAACAATATGGAACTGGCACTAAGTTAAAGACCATTTTTTTCATCGTTTGTTTCTATTGGGTGGCTGTCGTTTCTTCTGATTTGTCTTTTCCTTTTTTGAAAAAATGGGACAACACTTATCACTTGCGTCCAGTATTTGCTTTATTACCTATGTTATGGATGATTGCAGATGAAAGTCGTTTTTTTTATAAAAAATTTATGAATCAAGTATAAAACTCTCTTAATGAACACGTTACTAACCAAAGCAGATGCCAGACAGAATAAATTTCACCATCAGCAGCCCCAAACGACACCCATTGTCGCTGTTGTCTTTCCTGTCTATAACCCACCTAAGGATTGGTGGAAACAGTCTCTAATTTATTGTCAACACCTGGCAAAGGTTGAAACTAAATATCGCTGGGCTTTTCACTTTGTGAATGATGGTTCTTCGTGTGCAGGTATTTTTCCCAATAAAAATGTGTTGAATACTGAGGGGTATAACTGTTCTGTTTTTTTTCATAGTTATGCAGAAAACCGAGGCAAGGGATATGCGATTCGTTATGGTTTACAGCAAGTGGAAGAGGAGGCTGAAATATTTATGCACTGCGATTGGGATTTTCCTTTCGGAACAGATTTGCTCTTGCAAGCTTTGCCTATTCTGAAATATTCAGATGTCGTTTTAGCAGACAGAGGCAGCGAATATCTCACACATTTGCCCAGTTTTAGACAAAAACTGACTAAAACGCAACGCTTTTTCAATCGTAAACTGTTAGGTTTAAAAGCAACAGATACACAAGCAGGTTTTAAAGCCTTTAATGCCGTTGGTAAATACATCTTTTTGACAACCACCATTAACGGTTTTCTTTTTGATACAGAATTTGTCAAATCTTCTGAACGTAATAATCTGGCAATCAATACATTGCAAGCCTATTGCCGCCCCAGTTTGCATTTCAAAAACTTCCGTGTGAAGGTTTTAGCAAAAGAGGTTTTGAGTTTTATATATCTTCTTTTTAAATAAGATGGATTCATTAGTGTAGATTTGCCAAATCTTTAAGATTTTTTCATATCTACATTCAAAAATACGAAAAACTTTTTTCTGTGATTAAAATACCTTTACTCATTACCATCGATTTAGAAGAATTCGACATTCCCGAAGAGTACAATCAGTCACTCGATTGGTCAACAAAATGTGCTGTTACAAATGAAGGATTGGCTCGTTTACTGCCTATTTTAGACAAATACCAAGTAAAAGCGACTTTTTTTACAACAGGGGCGTATGCTAAGGTAAATACTGAGGGGGTCAAAAAAATAGCACAAAGCCATGAAATTGCGTCTCATGCCTTGAATCACAGCAACTTTGATCCTTCTGATTATGCCGCTTCCAAAATCGTTTTAGAGAAAATCACTGGTCAAACCATTCGGGGTTTTAGGATGCCACGCTTGCGACCTGTTGATTATGAAGCATTGAAAGAAACGGGTTATGTTTACGATGCTTCTTTGAATCCAACATGGTTGCCGGGTCGTTATAACAAATTGACCGCTCCCAAAACGCCTTTTCACAATGGTTCGGTGCATATCTTTCCGAGTTCTGTTACGCCTATTTTGCGGCTTCCATTGTTTTGGTTGTCTTTCAAAAATCTACCAATGTGGGTCAATAAGTTCCTATTTAATCGCGTGATACACAATGGTTTACTTGTATTTTATATTCACCCGTGGGAGTTTGCTGATTTAAGTCGTTTCGATTTGCCGAAATATGTCAAAGGTGTGGACGGTGAAAAATTGGCAAATAAATTTGACGACTTTTTAGCTTATATCAGTACAAAAGGCGAATTTGTGACTTGTTCTGAATATCTTAAAAACAGTTACTAAATGAAACCAACTTATTGCATTATTGGTGCAGGACCGTGCGGTTTGATGACGGCACGAGCTTTTAAATACGCTGACATTTCCTTTGAAATCCTTGAAAAACACAATGATGTTGGTGGTTTGTGGGACATTACGAATGATGGCACGCCTATCTATGAAGCAGCGCATTTTATTTCTTCGCGCACAAAATCGGGCTTTCCAGATTTCCCTATGCCCGATGATTTGCCTGATTATCCAAGTTATCAACAAGTTTTGACGTATATCCAATCTTTTGCACGCCATTATGGCTTGTACGAATCCATTGTGTTCAATAAAAAAGTCATTCAAATTGAGAAAATTGACAAAAATGATTGGTTGGTCACAACTGCTGATGGTGACAAACGACATTACGCAGGTGTCGTCTGTGCCAACGGTACTTTGTGGACTGAAAACGCACCAATACTGAGGGGGGCATTTTCAGGCACAATACGGCATGGAAAATCGTTTAAAAAATCAGCAGAATTTGTAGGCAAGAAGGTGCTTGTCATAGGAGGTGGCAATTCAGGCGTTGACATTGCTTGTGAAGCGGCAACGAATGCAGACAAAGCATTTTTGAGCGTAAGACGTGGCTATCACATCATTCCAAAGTATGTTTTCGGCAAACCAACAGATGTTTTTGCAGATCAGGGTCCCAAGTTGCCTTTGAAAATAGAACAATGGGTTTTGCAAAAACTCCTACGCCTTATCGTTGGCGATCAAACAAAATTTGGCTTGCCTAAACCGGACCATAAAATATTAGAATCTCATCCTATTTTGAACTCCGATATTTTCAATCATCTCGGTCATGGCAAGTTGACTGTGAAACCCGATGTGGACTATTTGGAAGGCAAAGAGGTCGTTTTCAAAGACGGTAGCCGCGAAGAAATTGATGAAATTATTACCGCAACAGGCTATAATTTTAACATTCCATTTGCCAAACAATATTTTGAATGGGTGGATAATCGTCCGAAACTCTATCTCTCAACATACAATCGGCAATACGACAATCTCTTTGCCATCGGCTTTTTGGAAACCAATTCAGCGGCATATACTTTATTGAATGAAAAGATAAAACTACTGGCTAACTATTTGAAATCCAAAGACTTAAACCATGAAAAAGCAAGAGAGTTTCGGCATTATGTACAAACCGATAATCCTGATTTGACGGGCAATATAAAATTTGTTCGCACGCCGCGCAATACCGGTTATGTGGACAGCGACACGTTTAGAGCTTACATCAAAAAGATGAATAGTCGGATGGATTGGACAGCGTACAAAGATGGAGAGTATAAAGTTTAACGCATTAAAGCTAACTTTGCAGCGCAATCATCAATCAACAATAATCAATAGTCAATCGATATGAATCGTTTAACGCAGTTATTTAAAGATAAAAAGCAAAATATTCTCAACGTTTATTTCACCGCAGGTTTTCCAAAACGCGATGATACTGAGGGGGTCATTTTGGCACTTGCCGATGCGGGTGTTGACCTCATCGAAATCGGTATGCCGTATTCTGATCCTTTGGCGGATGGTCCGACGATTCAACAAAGCGGCACAAAGGCTTTGGAGAATGGTATGCACCTCAATTTGCTGTTTGACCAAATCAAATCCGTGCGTCAAAAAACACAAGTGCCTTTGGTTTTAATGGGTTATTTCAATCAAGTGATGCGTTTTGGCGAAGCCGATTTCTTTAAAAAATGTGTGGAATCTGGCGTTGATGGCTTGATTTTGCCCGATATGCCTTTGCACGTCTATGAAAACGATTACAAACAGATGTTGGCAGATTTGAATCTGAAAATGTCTTTTTTGATAACGCCTCAAACAGATGCACAAAGGATTCGGAAAATTGATGCTTTGACCACAGGCTTTGTTTATATCGTTTCGAGTTATGCGATTACGGGCGGCAATGCAGGCATTTCTGATGCTCAAATTGACTATTTCAAACGCATAGAAAAGATGAAACTGAAAAACCCTCGCTTGATTGGTTTTGGTATTTCGGACAAAACGACTTTCGATATTGCTTGTCAACATGCACAAGGTGCAATCATTGGCTCGGCATTTATCAGGGCATTGGAACGTGGCGATACTGAGGGGGTGTCTGTGGAGGCGACGACAGCGGATTTTGTAGGTCGTGTGCTTGAAACGGAAATGGTTTAAGTCTTTTGTGCTTTTAGAACATAGTTTGACCACGGTATTATTTACCGATTACCAAGTGCATACATTTTACTCATTATGATACTTTTCGCCTTTCAAAATGGTAAAAGCCCGATACAATTGCTCCACAAAAAACAAGCGAATCATTTGATGTGAAAACGTCATTTTGGACAACGACATTTTTTGATTGGCACGACTATAAACGGCATCTGAAAAACCATACGCCCCGCCAATTTGGAAAATGATGCGTTTTGTGGCGTTCATTTGTTGATTTTCGATGAATTTTGAGAAATCTATAGATGTTAGGTGTTTGCCATTTTCATCTAACAATATCAATAAATCGTCTTTTTGGAGTTTATTCAAAATCATCTCGCCTTCCTTGATTTTTAAGGCTTCTGTACTGAGGGGGGGATTTTTGATGTCGGGCATTACAACTAAGTCAAAGTTGACGTAGTGTTTTAAACGTTTTTCATAAACGGTTATGCCTTCGTCGAGGTATTTAAAGGCGGTTTTGCCGATGACCCATAGTTCGATTTTCATTATTTTTATTTTTTTTTGACCGTTGTTATTACCCGATGGGCGTTACCCATCGCTATCACATCACGCCCTTTCAGGGCTATTGGTTTGGGTTTTGTTTTTTCTTTACTTTTTTTAAGGGTAATAAATTCATTGCATTGCGGCTCAAACCTTCGATATCGGCTTTTGCGAAGCGGCTGCTTTCGTCATAAAATAGGAAAACGACGGGGGCTTCTTCAATCAATATCGCATCCATTTTTTGATAAATAGCATACCGTTTGTCATCGTCGTTTTCACTCAATGATGATTCATAAAGTTGATCAAAAGCGGCATTGTTAAAACGTGTATAGTTAGGCGGTGCAGGGTTTTTGGAATAAAAAACGGTATAAAAACTCTCTGCATCGGGGTAGTCTGCAATCCATGAAGCACGGAAAAAAGGCGCAGTGCCTTTGGTCATCATTTCGCGTAAAGTGGCGGATTCCATGACATCAACGCTTGTTTTGATGCCTAAATCCTCCCATTGTCTTGAAATAAAGGTGCATAAATCGAGATAATCTTTGTTGGTCATCAATTTAACAGTTGGCAAATTTGCCCCATTTTTGAAACCTGCCTCTGACAATAAACGACGTGCCTTGTCGGGATTGTAATCATAACCTTGAACTTTATCTGAAAAACTCGGCAATCCTCTTGGCGTAAAACCCGCAGAAGCTGCTTTGCCCATCGAGTTACGCAACGTTCTAAGCATTTGATTTCGGTCAAAACCATAGTTCAAGGCTTGTCTGACCTTTTTTATACTGAGGGGGGATGCTTTTTGATTTGTGAAATCCATATTGATTCCAAAATATTCGGTATTGAGATAGGGCGTTTTGATGAGCTGTAATTTGCCTAAATGTTTGGGTTGCATCTCCCCGTCAACGGTCAATAATTCGTTGACAACGGAGGACTCGATGCCAGACATAAAATCCAATTTGCCTCTCATCATTTCCAAATAAGCTGTTTTTCTATCAGGCATGAAGGCAACCCGAACGCCATCGAGATAAGGTAGGCGTGTGCCTTTTTCATCAAAATCCCAATAATTATCGTTCTTTATCATAAAAAGCCCTTGATTTTCTAACCATTTTTTGAACTTAAATGGTCCCGTCCCGACTGGGGTTTTTCTAAAATCTTTTTGATAAAAATCAATCGCTTCTTTTGGCACAATGGAACAATATTGCATGGTCAAAATGCCGAGCATTGGGCGGAAAGGTTTTGCCAGATTCAAAACAAAAGTCGAGTCATTGGGTGCTTCAAAAGGCGATTTTGAAGCAATTCGTCCCTTGAAAATCCATGAACCGGGCGAGTTGACGGTGGTGGAGTCAATGATGCGATTGAAACTGTAAACGACATCTGAAGCGACCATTTGACGCCCTTTTTCATTAGGAAAACAAGCATTGTTGTGAAAAAAGACATTGTTGCGCAACTGAAAAGTATAGTGTAAACCATCGGCTGAAATTGTCCAAGATTTCGCTAAACTCGGCACAATGCGTAACGAATCGTCCACATCCACCAAACAATCAAAAAGCGTTTGAATTGCCCACATATTTGATTGATTGCGGGCAAATGCAGGGTCAAGTGAGGTGATAGGATTGATTTGATTGTATCTGAAAACAGATTTATGGTTGTTTTCGTCCTTATCATTGCCACATGAAACGAACAGAATAACGCATGAAAAAGCACAACAAAAAATCCGACCATGTTCGGGGAACTTTAAAAGTTCCCCGAACATTTTTGCACTGAACCTATTTATACCCCTCAGTATATTGACCATGTTTTTCAAAATTTTGGTGAAAAAACAAAAAACAATGGGTTCGACAAAATTTTTACCTTAGCAAAAAAAAATTGAGCATGAAAAACCTATTAATCATTGTACTATTCTGTTGCCAAAATTTAATGGCGCAACAAGTGACTTATCTTAAAGCTGACCGCTTGTTTGATGGCGAAAATACCCATGAAAAATGGGGGATTGTGGTCAAAAATCAAAAAATTGAAGCGGTGGGCACTCAAAAAGACCTTGAACGCAACTTGCCAAAAGATGTGCAAACGATTGATTTTGGCAATGCAACGCTGCTGCCTGGATTGATTGAAGGTCATTCACATTTGCTTTTGCATCCTTATAATGAGACGAATTGGGATGACCAAGTGTTGAAAGAACCGCGTGCTATGCGTGTCGCCCGAGCGACTGTTCATGCTGAAAAGACCTTGATGGCGGGTTTTACGACTGTCAGAGACTTGGGTACTGAGGGGGCTGATTACGACGATGTGGGCTTGAAACAAGCGATAAATGCGGGTATTATCAAGGGACCACGTATGATTGTTGCGACGCGGGCATTGATTGCGTCGGGCAGTTATGCGCCAAAAGGCTTTAGTCCTGATATCGAAGTGCCACAAGGTGCTGAGGAAGCCGATGGACACGATGCTATAATAAAAGCGGTGCGGACACAAATTGGTAAAGGGGCAGATGTGATAAAAATATATGCGGACTACCGTTGGGGGCTTTTTGGCGAATCCAGACCGACTTATACCTTGGATGAAATAAAATTGATTGTTGAAGTGGCTGCTTCAAGCGGTCGTGGCGTTGTGGCTCATGCGGGCACAGCTGAAGGGATGCGCCGAGCAATTGAAGGCGGTGTGGAAACGATTGAACATGGCGATGCGGGAACGCCTGAAATTTTCCGTTTGATGGCTTCAAAAAACGTCTGTTTGTGTCCGACTTTAGCGGCGGGTGATGCCATCAGTCAATATCGTGGTTGGGAAAAAGGTAAAGACCCCGAACCTGAAAGGTTGCAAAAAAAGCGCAGTACTTTTAAGGACGCATTGGCTGCCAAAGTTAAAATATGTATGGGCGGCGATGTCGGTGTTTTTCCACATGGTGATAATGCGCGTGAGATGGAAATGATGGTGGATTATGGCATGTCTCCTCTTGAAACTTTGCGTTCTACGACAGCCGTCAATGCCGATGCGTTTCATTATGGAGACAAAATAGGGCGTTTACAAAACGGATTATTGGCAGATATTATAGCTGTGGAAGGCAACCCGATGGTTAAGATAAGTGATATTAGGCAAGTCAAATTTGTGATGAAGGATGGTAAAATTTATAAATCTGAAAAATGATACCCCTCAGTATATTGAGCTTAAAAACATTTTTTTTATAAATTATAGAAGCGCTCTGTTATATGTTTTTTTTATAAAAACGTCTTGATCATGTACCTTCAAGGGCGAATTATTTTTTATATTTGCGATTGAGACGACGGTTCATACCTTGCTCAAATAGACAAAACTACACTTTTCCAATTTTAAAAGAACATCCACTTATGAAGCAGCCTCCACAGTGCTATCTACTTTTTATTACATTTTTCCTTGTATTTACTTCAGAAAAGCCTCTTTTGGCTCAATTAGACATCATGACATTCAGTCATGACTATTCCCGCGTTAGGGAAATTCATTTTACAAATAATGGCAAAACACTCACAGTTAAAAGTGGCGATGAAGTACAAGTTAATACCAAAGGCTTGGTAACATCACCAAGTATCCATGTCTGGGATTTAGACTCTAAAAGCAAGATTTCAGCAATTGCTGATAGAGAATTTGGACGTGCCTCAGCCATTTCTTATGATACCAAATTATTGGCGTTTCGAGATAAAAACACGGTTGTTGTCATGGATTTGGCTACCAAAAAAACATTGAGTACTGTCAAATTTGATGACAATCGGTTTTATAAACCCGTTGGGTTTTGTAACAATAATAAAGGTCTCATAGTCGAGCAAGGAGAGAAGTGTTTTGTGTATTCCATCCAAACTGAAAAAGCAACATTTGTTCGGGAATATAAAGCACCCGGTCTGAATCATTTGGTGACTTCGGATGATAAATATGCGATAGAAATGTTTGCGGATAGCTTTCGTATTCAAGACTTCAAAACGGGCAACGATGTTTACGAATTTCCAATGATAGAGAATGGCAGAGCAGAGACTTTGCAATCCATAGTGGTTTCACCAGAAAATCGATTTGTTGCCACCTTAAGCAATAATAAAGTACGATTGTGGGATATGAGCACTCAAAAAATGGTTCATAGTTTCACTATTTTGCCAAAAGACGATATTTTCTGCTTTTCTTCTGACGGGCGTTTTATCATAGGGGGCAGCGATACTTTGAAGATTTGGGAAATGCGGACAAAGCGCGAAATCGTCACATCTATAGTTGGACAAGGCAAACTCAATTGCGCAGCGATGGGTCCTGATGGCAAATATCTCGCTTCGGGGGACAGTCGTGGCAATATCCAAATTTGGGAATTTTCTGATGATAATATGTCTGCTTTGTATTTTGCCAAGGAAATTGAGAATGAATTGAAACTTATATCGGGCAAAAAAGAATTTGAAAAAACAGAGGACTATACCAAACGCCGTCAAAAATTGACTCGTTCAATTGACAATAAATATTTGACGCAATATATGGAAAAACTCACGACTGAAACGACCATTCAGGAGCATTGGGCAGAAGAAGATGAACGCCGGGAGGAGGATAAACTGAATCAGATTTTAAAATCACGCGAAGCTGTAACATTTAAAATTGACTCCATAAGTACGTATAATGCGGATAAAGAGACTTTTGATATAAAAATTAGCAGTTCTAAAGAGTATTTTTCAAAATGGGATGCCATTAAAGTACCGTTGCGAACAGACAATCCTCAATGTTTCAAACAACGTGCTCTTTCACTTGAAGTAACAGGCATCAAACAATTGAAACCAGATTTGAAATCGTATGAAATATTTAATGTCAAAATAAAATCCAATTGTTCAGGCAAAGAGAAAGATTATGCTTTTGGAACACAAAGGATATATTTTGAAGAATAGCCTTTTTTAATGGTGAATGGCGAATGGTGAATATACCATTCGCCATTTGTCATTATAGTGCTATTCGTTTTTATTAACATCTATTTTTCTATGTATTTTAGGTCTGCTTGATAAGTTGATTGTGTATCTTTACACCAAATATAAACTAACCAATAATAAATTTTTCACCTTATTTATTTACCAAATTATTAATTATCAACTTTATGAGAATTGTAACGCTTGACGAATTTATCATTCGTCGCCAAAACGATTTTGGGTACGCCACAGGCGAACTCACAGCTCTTTTGCGAGACATTGGTGTTGCCGCAAAAATTGTTAACCGTGAAGTCAATAAAGCGGGATTGGTCAACATACTGGGTATGGATGGCTCGCAAAATGCTTCGGGCGATACGGTGCAGAAACTTGATATGTATGCCAACGAAAAGCTCATCGAGTGTTTGAGCAACTCCGGCGAATGTGCTGCCATTGCTTCTGAAGAGTTAGAAGATTTTGTTGAGATTCCCGCTGTTGAAGGCAAAAGCCCTAAATATACGGTTGTCTTTGACCCTTTAGATGGTTCATCAAATATTGATGTCAATGTCTCCGTAGGAACAATTTTCGGCATTTTTCGGCGTAAAAGTGATCCTTCTGGACCAATAACGATGGATGACTTCCTGCAAACAGGTTCCGAATTGGTGGCGGCAGGTTACGTCCTTTACGGCACATCAACCATTTTGGTCTATACCACAGGCAATGGCGTCAATGGTTTTACGCTTGACCCATCTATTGGTGAGTTTTGCTTGAGCCATCGGGACATCAAAATTCCGAGCAGTGGGCAGTTTTACTCTGTCAATCAAGGCTATTACCTCAAATTTGATGTTGAAATGAGACGTTATATTGACCATTGTTCAGATATGAATTATGGTTTAAGATATATCGGTTCAATGGTTTCTGATATTCATCGTATTTTGTTTCAAGGTGGTATCTTTTTGTATCCGAATACGCGAAAACATCCAAAAGGTAAGTTGCGGCTTTTGTACGAATGTGCGCCTTTAAGTTTTGTCGTTGAGCAAGCAGGAGGCAAAGCCATTACTCTTGGCAGAAATCGAGTGATGGATTTAAAGCCTAAAGGATTGCATCAAAATGTCACAATTGCCATTGGTTCGCCTGATACAGTCACAGAAATGGAAGAGTTTTTGGAGAAATATGCAGTGAAACTGATATGATTTGCAGCATGCCACAAGTTCGGGAAACTTGCGCGTTTCCCGAACTTGCTTTATATAGCCCAAAATTTGACCTTATTTATACAAACTCGGATACAATATTCAACCCCACATTAACCGATATTTCTTTAACTTTCATACCTTTGCTCATCAACTTTCAATATTTAACACCTTTTTACACATGAAAAAGAGGAACATCCCCCTCAGTATAGGTTGGCAAAAAGTTAAAAATAGAAAAACAAATACATGGGGACTTACAACCTCGCAACAGGCGTTAATGGCTGTTGTCTTATGTGTTTTGTCTCTTTGTTTAAGTTCATGTGGTAAAAATGAAACGGAGACCTTACCTGATTTGGCAAAAGACTATTTCCCATTGCAAATCGGCAAAACACTCATCTACGATATTGATACCGTGATTTATGACCCGCAACCGGGTAATACTGTACAAATTGACACTTACCGTTGGCAAATAAAAGAGGTTTTTATTGATACTTTTAAAGACATTACAGGGCTTTTGACTTACAAAATTGAACGGAGTGAACGCCGTCGAGGGAGTACCGCCAGTTTTGAAGTTAAAAAAATATTTACAGCCGCTTTGTCTGACAATGAGGCTTTGAGGACGGAGGACAATTTGAAATTCATCAAATTCCCACGTTTTTTTGGCGAGCGAACAACATGGGATGGCAATGTTTATTGCGACCAATCGCTTATCATAGAAGTCGCAGGTGAACGTATGGGCTTGTTTTCAAAAAAATGGAACTATGAAGTGTTGAGTTTTGGCAAGGCTGAAAAAATTGGTACAAAGGACTTTACCGATGTTTTAACCGTTAGAGCACAAAGTGATACCCGTATATTGACGGAAAAACGCTATAATTTAGAAAAATATGCTAAGGGCATTGGTTTAGTCTATAAAGAACAACACATCTTGGATACCCAAAAATTGGACGCTTCTATCGCTTGGGGAAAAAAAGCAGAAAGAGGTTATATTGTTAAGCAGACAATAGTGAGCTTTCAATGACCGTGACAAGTATTTAGCCATTATTAACAAACAATAAATATTAGGAGAACCACCTTTCATGAAAAAGAACATATTTAATATGATTTTTCTTTTATTGATTTCTGTAATAGGAAAATCACAAATGGTTCAACTGCCACAAATACCACAAGCGGCGAGTATGCAACCAAATGTGCAAATTGGGATGAATGCACAAAGACCCACCCAATCCACCCATTCATACGTAAAATTGCAAGATGATAAAAACAATTGGTTCAATTTGGAATTGACAAACGGACATTATTCTGTCGATTCATGGATTTTAGGGTCAAGTTTCATCAAAGCAGGAGCCTTGAAAAATGAACTTTACATGGACACTTTAAGCAAAAAAGAATTAATTGCGGGAACTTTGCATGAATTGGGAAAAGGTTACGCTCAAAAATTTGGTTATGATAGATTTGTTTTAGAGACTGCCGAAACGACTTTAAAACATCATTCAAACGATGTTTTTGCTATGCAATTACAAGCAGATTGTGCAACAATGCGTTTTAAGTACGTTTTGCATCAATTGAATTATCCGCCTAAAAATCAAATTCATTTATATCCGAAAGCCAATCAGATTTTACAGGAAATGTACGAGATTTACGGTTATATTGACCAAACAGGCTATGAAGATATGCCCGAAGAAACGTACAAAGCATGGCTTAAATCGTTCAATGAAGAAAAAAATAAGCAACCGATTTTAATTATAAAACCTTAATCCTAATTTTTCTAAACATCAAAATTTTAGTCAAAATGAAGAAAACATTAGTTTTTATCGCTTTTTTGACCCTCGTACTGAGGGGGGTATCTTTCGGACAAAATCCGTATCAGAGCATTGGTAAAGAAATGCCAAAAGGGAAAATGCTCACGTTGAGCAATGGGAAATTCCAAGAGTTTTTCCCAAATGATACGCTCGTTCCGATTGGTTCGGTTATGTACAACACGGTTACAGGCGAGGTTGTCGCTTTTTTGACAAGAGACACGATGTATGCAGAATACAATCTTGAACCTGAATTGGTTAGTCGGTGGTTGTCACCCGACCCATTGGCAGCGAAATATTCGCAATGGTCACCTTACAATTACACATTAAATAATCCTATTAGGTTTATAGACCCCGACGGACGTGAAGTTATTGCACCAAGTCAAGGGTCAAAAGATTTAGTCTTAAAAACGGCAACCTTTATGTTTGGTAAAAGTCATGGTTACTCTTTTAACAGTGATAATAAATTAGTTCATAGCGGGACTGCACCCTCTATGTCGGCAGGACAAACGGCTATGTTCGGCTTTTTCAATGGTGCATTAGTGAATTCAAAAACTAAAACTTTCGTAAGAGCCAATGAGAATAAGGTAGGAACAGAAGCATCACCGTCACAAGGAGGTCCTCAAATATTAAGTGTAAAACCAAGTGCAGGAGCAAGCACATATTACTTGGAAGGATTCAATAAAACCGCAGGTGATGAGAAAACTGGTAAAGTTACAGTTGGATTCGCTCCTAAAAATGAAATATTGATTCCTGAGAGTTCGGTAAATAACGGTACTAATGCAATATTTTCTGATGGCTCTAAACCAATAAGTGCTGAACATATCCTCGGTCATGAGTTTGGTCATGGGATAATAAATGTTATTATGAATGAAATGGGAGGTGTTTTCAATGGTACAGATTTTAACAAAATGACAGAACAAGAGAGAGATGATTGGTCTATAAGATTTACAAATACATTGATGAAGTCGCAAGGTAATACACAAGAGACTGGCGAAGGGCAACATGGAAAAAAGGCAAGTGAAAGACCTAAAAACAGTTTAAAACCTATAAATGAATAATTATGATTTTAAAAATCTTAGTCTCAATATTATACTTTCAATCTTTGTCAAATTCACAATGTTGTGAATTTGACAAAGATTGCTTTCACATTGTAATTAATAGTCTTTATTCAAGGAACGTCTTTGATAAAGATGCTAAATTACTTTTTCTATCTTTTAACAATCCAAATGATGAAAAATTATTTGTCAGAAAGGTTAAACTTAAAGATAAAACTATTTGCTTTAAAAAGGGTAAATTTGGTGGTGAAAAAAACTTATTAAAAATTAACTCAATAACTAAAAGTAGTTCTAATACTTTTTTAGTAGATTTTAAATCAGAACCTTATGATGGAAAATCATATTTTGGTACAGTAGAAATAGGATTCCAAGAAAATAAACCTATTTTTCTTAATGCTCACATTATATCACAAATTGAATAGACAATGAGACTTTCAATAAAAACTTTGTTACTTAGCTTTTGCTTAGTAACGAACTTGTATGCCCAAAAAGAATACAGGTTAGCGTTTGATAAATTGACAACTATATTAAATACAGATTCTATCAACGGTTTTAAAAAGGCTGTTTTTATTACTGAAAATACCTTTGATAATAGGATTAATTATAACGATTTTCAAAACGAAATAGCTTTCTTGTTGAATATTGCGAATATTCGAGAAAAAGCAGATAGCTTAATTTATAAAGGGAAAGACGTTGAGAAAATAAGAAAATATGCGTCAATCTTCAAAGCTATGACCGACACGACAAGGTTGTTATTGTCCAATGAAAAGTATGAGCATAAACCTTTTCATTATGATTTTGATGATTTTTTTGGAGAAAAAAATTGGGAAAAGATGTTTGTTACAAAACTTTTAGTAACAAGAAAAGGTAATTGCCACTCAATGCCATATTTGTATAAAATTTTATGTGAAGAATTAGGAGTTCCCTGTTATTTAGCTCTTGCACCTAATCATATTTATATCAAACACCGTTCAGAAAAGGGTGGAATGTATAATACGGAATTAACAAGTGCATCATTTCCAATTGATGCGTGGCTTATGGCATCGGGATATATTACGCTTGAATCCATACAAAACGGTGTTTATATGGACGCTTTAAATGATAAACAATGTATTGCCCTTTGCGTTCTCGACCTTGCAAAAGGTTATGACCGTAAATACCCAAACAATGACGGTATGTTTATTATCAAATGTTGCGATTTGGCATTAGAGCATTTTCCAAAATATATCAATGCTATGCTTTTAAAAGCGGAAACGAGGAAAAAACAATTTGAAAAACTGATGAAAGAGCGAAACATAAGTACCCCCTCAGTATTACGGCTTCAAAAAGATGGTAAAATGCTTTGGGACGATATGAATAGCCTTTACACGAAGGTTCATAAATTAGGTTATCGAACAATGCCCGAACAAATGTACGTAGATTGGCTTCTTTCACTCAAAAAAGAGCGTGAAAAGTACAGCAATAAGCAAGTAATTGAGATAAATAAAAATTAAAAACATCCCATAATTTTGCAAATCTAAATTAAACAAAAGATTCATCATTCATAAATCATCATTCCCTTATGGCTGATTTCAATACAGATTCCTCTCTTCCAAAACAAACAGAATGGTCTTCACGCTCTGAGGAGCATGAACTTTGGACACGACGGATGTGGCGCATATTTTATGGTGGTTTGACCGTTTTAGGTCTATCAATCATTACGTTTTCCTTTCTAACACCTTCATTTAAGAAGTTAGAAGACCCATCGCTCAATTTGGCTTCAGAAGTTTTGGCGGGCAATGATACAACAGTGATTGGACGTATATATGTCCAAAACCGCGCACCTGTTAGCTTCAATCAGTTGCCCAAACACCTTCTTCAAGCTCTTATATCTACAGAGGATAAGCGATTTTATGAACATGCAGGCATTGACCCCGAAGCCTTAGCACGTGTAGTAAAAGGTGTTTTTTTGGGTCAACATCAAGGCGGCGGCTCTACTTTGACCATGCAATTGGCAAAATTGCTATACAGTGACCGTGATTTCAAAAATATGAATTTTTTGGAAAAAGCCTTTGGTTACTACTATCGGAAACTGAGTGAGATGATTACGGCTGTCAAGTTGGAACGTGCCTACACCAAGGAGGAAATCCTGACAATGTACTTGAATACTTACGATTTTGGTTACAATGCACCCGGTATTCGTGCGGCTTCGGAAGTCTATTTTGCGAAATCACCCGAACAATTGAGCCTTGAAGAAGCGGCTACTTTTGTTGCTATGTGCAACAATTCGTCTTTGTTCAACCCTGTTCGACGCAATGAAAAGACGCGCCAAAGACGTAATTTGGTACTTGACCGCACATTTGATGCGGGTTTTATTAAAAAAGCGACTTGCGAAGCAGCTAAAAAAACACCTCTTGATATCTCTCGATTTAAAACGCAATCGCACAACGACGGTATGGCAACCTATTTCCGTACAGCTTTAGGTGAAGATGTCAAACGTATTTTGAAAGAACGGGGCATTACAAAATCCGACGGATCCAGTTATGATGTATATAGAGATGGTCTGAAAATTTACACCACCATTGACCCTCAAATGCAGCAAATGGCTGAAGAGGCACTGAACGAACACATGAGTGCGCTCCAAGCGAAATACTTCCGTGTTTGGAAGGGACGTGACCCGTGGACATATAAAGATGCTGAAACGACGGACGACCAGATACGCATTCGTTTGGCGACACTCGATGCACAGATTCGCAATTCCGATAGGTACCAATTACTGAGGGATAAATATTTAGATGACCTGACAGAGAAAATTGAAAGCGAATTTGATGGGTTTACTTTAATGGATTCTGACATCATCAATATGTTACGCGAAGGAATTAAAAAAGGGCATCTTGATGGTATGTTAAAAACCAATAGTATTGGTTCAAAACGTGCCGATATTTTGCGCCAAATTATGTCAGGCGATTATTGGAAAGAGTTAGGCATACGTTGGAGAGCACTGCAAAAGCAAGTAATAGCGGACTTCAATAAGCCTGTAAAAATGAAAGTATTTGCTTATACGGCAAGTGGTGAAAGGGATACGACATTGACACCTTTGGACTCCATTCGTTACCATAAAATGCACTTACAGCTTGGCTCGATGGGTGTTGACCCGACAACGGGATTTGTTAAATTTTGGATAGGCGGTATTGGACATAAATATTTTCAATACGACCATGTTCGCTCTGAAAGACAAGTCGGCTCAACTTTCAAGCCTTTTGTTTATGCAGCAGCCGTTGATTTAGGTATGTCGCCGTGCAAAACGGTACATGATGTGGCGCAGACGATAGGCGTAGGAGAAGGCAGCTTTGACTTAGTAACGTCTTATACGCCTAAAAATTCGGGAGGGTATTCTGGTCAATACATGACGCTTTGGGATGCTTTGAAAGAGTCTAAAAATACAGCATCTATTGCCCTTTTGAAAGAAATGGGTTCAACAACTCGGATTCGGGAAATCGTCAATGAATTAGGTATTCCTGTTGATGCTAAAACGGCAAATGGTCAATTACGAGTCCCTCGGGTTCCGTCTATTGTACTTGGTCAGCCGTCTTTACAAGTTTTTGAAATGGCAGGTGCTTATTCGGCATTTGCCAATCAAGGTATGTTTGTCAGACCTTTATATATTCGTAAAATAACAGATAAAGGTGGACGCGTTTTATATCAAGGAATTCCTGAAACAAGACAGGCATTACCCAAAAACGTGGCGTATGTCCTTATGCGTATGTTGAAATACAATATCAAAGGTGCACCGGGTGTCAATAATCTTAAATCAGATGTCGGTGGTAAAACAGGTACAACAAACGACTATCGCGATGGTTGGTTTATGGGCATTGCTCCTCGTTTGGTCGTTGGCACATGGGTCGGTGGTGAAGATGAATGGATTCGTTTTTTAACAATCGCTGATGGTCAAGGTTCTGCTATGGCACGTCCTTTTTATGCGAAATTTATGAGTAAATTGGAGAAATCCAATATAGCATCTTACGATCCAAGCATCCGATTTCCACAACCTGAAGGTGATTTAGGTATTGTATTAGACTGCTCGCAATATCAGGAAACAGGTCCTTCAGGCATTCCGATGGAGTCAGTACCAACGGAATTTAATCCCAATCGTTTCCAAGATGAAGAACAATCGTCGAGGACACCTGTGTCTAATACGCCTATAAAAGCACCCATTACCCCACAGCCTAAGAAAAAGCCCAAAACTATTGACGACGGCTTTGGAGGCTAAAATACTGAGGGGGGGGTAAATTGCTGTATTGTTAAATTGCTAATACAAACAACAATTTGACAATACAGCAATACAACAATTTAAATGAATTAAATTTTCAAGCAAATAATAATGCCTGACAAACAGATTTCAACCAAACACTTATTGGGTATCAAAGATTTGATACCCAGCGATATTCATCAAATTTTTGAAACTGCCGATCAGTTTATCGAAGTTATCAATCGTCCCATTAAGAAAGTACCGTCTTTGCGCGACATCACGATTGTCAATCTTTTCTTTGAAAACTCTACACGGACGCGAATATCTTTCGAGTTAGCAGAAAAACGCTTGTCGGCTGATGTGCTCAATTTTTCAGCAGCTGCCTCTTCGGTCAAAAAAGGTGAAACCTTGTTGGATACCGTCAATAATATTTTGGCAATGAAAGTGGATATGGTTGTAATGCGACATCCAGCACCAGGCGCACCTCATTTTTTGGCTTCAAAAATCAATGCCAATATCATCAATGCAGGCGACGGAACGCATGAACATCCGACGCAAGCCTTGCTTGATGCCTATTCTATTCGTCGCCAGTTAGGGTCAGTTGAAGGAAAAAAAGTCGCTATTTTTGGCGATATTTTACATTCCCGCGTCGCATTAAGCAATATTTATTGCCTAAAAAAGCTCGGTGCAGAAGTAAAAGTTTGCGGACCGCCGACCTTGATACCAAAACATATTGAAAAATTGGGCGTAGGTGTGGAACACGACGTTCGGAAAACATTGGCTTGGTGTGATGTGGCAAATATTTTAAGGATTCAATTAGAACGTCAGGATATTAAACTTTTCCCATCCCTTCGGGAATATTCGCAATACTTTGGCATTTCTGGAAAACTTTTAGAAAGCCTTGATAAACAGATAGTTATCATGCACCCAGGTCCCATCAATCGGGGTGTTGAAATCACTTCTGATGTGGCAGATTCGCCTAATTCTATTATTTTGGATCAAGTTGAAAATGGGGTAGCAGTGCGAATGGCAGTTTTGTATTTATTGGCAGCAAGAAGGAATTAGTTATTGGTTATTAGGGATTGGTTATTGATTGGTTCATAACCAATCAATAACCAAATAAAAAAACCCGCGAGGGACGCTCACGGGTAACGAAACGAATTTTACAATTCTTTAACCAAAACTTACACACATCTTAATTTTACCAACTATTATGCCAAATATGATAAAACGGCATAATTTTTATATTTCAAGTAAAATTTTTTCAAATTTTTTATAAAACACCTTTTCAACAAACCAAATCTAAAACAAGTCGCTCTCTTTTGTGTTCTATAAAAAGGTTTACGCCCACCTCCTTATCTTTGTTTCAAATTGCAATAAAAAAAATTCATTTATTTTTATATTTTTTTAAAACTGTATAAGTCTGGTTTTTAAATTGGACTTTGCCTTAATTTTATTTGTATTTATGGACATCACCCGACTGCCTTTTTCTGCTTTTCCGATGCTCTCAAAATTTGACATCGCTTATTCGGAACACACCTGTCTTTTTGAAAAATATTATGCCTATCCTGTTGATATTCAATCTTTTGAAAAGGTTATTGCTGATAAATCAAAAGCCGAAATCAACCGTGAATTACTGGTTTCTGTTCTTAAAAAGCAATACACCGCCTTTGATAGGGAGGGGGTAGATATTAAAAAAATAGAAAGTTTAAGTGATGCACAAACTTTTACGGTAACAACGGCACATCAGCCCTCTCTCTTAACGGGACCTTTGTATTTTATCTATAAAATTTTCTCGACGATAAAATTGGCAGAGGAGTTATCGAAAAAATATCCAAAAAATAATTTTGTGCCAATATTTGTCATCGGTGGCGAAGACCATGATTTTGAGGAGGTTAATAGTATTTCTATTTTTAATAAAACCTTCACTTGGGAACGCTCAGATACTGAGGGGGGAGCTGTCGGCTTGATGCAGACAAATGGTTTGAAGGCTGTTTTAGAAGAATTGAAACCGATTTTGGGCGATTCTGAAAATGCACAACATGTTTTTAATATTATTGAAAAATCCTACACAAAACACGCTGTATATCAAGACGCTACGCAAGAACTCATACACGCACTGTTCGGACAATACGGTTTGGTGGTCTTGAATATGAATGACCCTGAATTGAAACGTTCTTTCATTCCGATTATGGAAAAAGAAATTGTCGAGCAGCCTTCAAAATTATTGGTCGAAACAACGCAAAACGAATTAGAGGACTTAGGTTTCAAAGCGCAAGCTTATGCGCGTGAAATCAATTTGTTTTATTTAAGAGAAAATATAAGGGAAAGAATTGTCGAAGAAAACGGTGTTTACCATGCTTTAAACACAGATTTTAAATGGCAAACACAAGCCGATATATTGAAAGAACTCCATGAGACCCCTCAGTATTTCAGCCCTAATGTTGTTCTACGTCCGTTGTATCAAGAGTTGGTTTTGCCGAATTTGGCATATATCGGTGGCGGTGGCGAACTGGCTTATTGGCTCGAAAGAAAAGCCCAATTTGCGCACTTTGGCGTTAATTTCCCAATGTTGATACGCCGCAACTCTGTTTTGTTTTTAGAAAAAAACAATCAAGACAGAATGGATAAATTGGAAGTGCAACTCACTGATTTGTTAGAAGATACAGATGTAATGATTAAAAAATACGTTGCGCAACAATCAAGTACCCCCCTCAGTATGGCAGCCGAAAAAGCAGAGTTGAGTGATGTTTTGGATAAGGTATTATCAAAAGTTCTTGCCGTAGATGCCGGTTTAGAAAAAGCGGTTTTAGCCGAAAAGACGAAACAATTGCAGAGTATGGATTCTCTGGAAGCAAGGGTTTTGAAAGCCGAAAAACAAAAACATGAAACGTCATTGAATCAACTCAAAGGCTTGCAACAAAAGCTGTTTCCAAATGGCGGCTTACAAGAGCGAACGGACAATTTTTTACCCATTTATCTCAAACATGGCGAAGCCTTTTTTGAGCTATTGAAAGAGAACTTGAATCCATTGGAAAAAGGATTTATCATAATTTCGGAATAACAGAAAAAGCCGCAAATCTTTAAGATTTGCGGCTTTTTTTCACTTTTCACTTATTTTTACGTTCAAACATTTGCAACAAATCAGAAAGTGTCTCTTTCAAATCTTTACGATTGATAATAAAATCAAGAAACCCTTTATCCAATAAAAATTCAGAAGACTGAAACCCTTCAGGCAAATCCCTTTTGATGGTTTCTCGAATAACGCGAGGACCTGCGAAGCCGATAAGGGCATCAGGTTCTGCCATATTGATATCACCGAGCATGGCATAAGAAGCCGTAACGCCGCCCGTAGTTGGGTCAGTCATAAGCGAAAAGAACGGAATGCCTTCTTTAGCCAATTGGCTCAATTTTGCACTCGTTTTTGCCATTTGCATCAAAGAATAAGCAGATTCCATCATTCTTGCACCGCCAGATTTGGAAATAATCATGAAGGGTACTTTCTTTTCACGACTTAAATCAATGCCGCGTTTTATACGTTCTCCAACGACCGAACCCATTGAGCCACCGATAAAACTGAAATCCATACAAGCAATAACAATTTCCCGACCATTGATTTTACCAATTGAGACTGCTATGGCATCGCTCAATCCCGTCTTTCTTACGGCTTCAACTAACCTATCAGGATACGCTTTAGTATCCACAAACTTCAAGGAGTCCTTTGAAACGACCTCTTCAAACATGGGTTTTGAACCGTCTGCATCAAATAATAATTTGAAATATTCTCTTGAGCCAATTCGTCCATGATAGTCGCATTTGGGACATTTATGAAAGTTGTCTCGAAACTCTTTCATCGTTGATGTCTCGTTGCATTTAGTGCATTTGTACCAAATGCCCTCTGGTGCTTCTTTCTTATTGACTGTTGCAGTCTTTATTCCTTCTTGTAAACGTTTGAACCAACCCATATTAAGGTTTTAAGATTTGCAAAATTTGTTTTAAAGTATTCAAAAATAATACATTATAAAACAAAATTTTGTTGTATAATTTATTGTGTCCTTTTATTGTAATGTGTCTTATTCTTTTTATTTAAGCCAAACAAGGTACAATTTTAAAACAAAAGTGACAGTTTTTTATAATTTTACTTACTTTGTTTTTCCTTTATGTTTGATTTTTTGCTTGAATGAAAAGGGATTCGCACCCATTCTCGGGGCAAAATTAGTCAAATCTTTTAAACCAACAAGTATATGGAATTTGGTAAAATTAAAGACATATCCAATTTCGACTTTTCATTGCCCATTGACCTCCTTGAAACATTAGATTTACTGAGGGGGGCAATGCCCCAACGAGATGGGTTGCCTCGTGTTTATATAGGTTGCACAGGCTGGAGTATGAAAGAATGGGTCGGTTGGGTTTACCCAAAAGGTTGTAAACCAACAGATTATCTACGATACTATAGTCAGCAGTTTAATACGATAGAAATGAATACAACACATTTTTGAAAAATATATTTCTAAGTTCCCTAAAACAATTCCTTTAGCGATTGAAATTCGACATGAAGAGTGGTTTTCAAATCCGCATTATTTTAAGACTTTTTTTGATATGCTTGAACAATATCACGTCTCTACCGTGATTACAGATGTCGCTGGTCGGAGAGATGTGTTGCATCAACGATTGACAACGCCTTCGGTTATCATTCGTTTTGTGGGTAATGATTTACATGAAACGGATTTTTCACGGATTGATGAATGGGTTGAAAAATTGAAAACGTGGTTCGCTTTAGGCTTGCATGAAGTCTATTTTTTTACCCATGAACCAGACAATATCCATGCGCCTCGATTAGCAAAATATTTGCATGATAAAATAAAAGGCAGTTTTGAAGCCATAGTGAGGGGTCCTGTTTTTGAAGAAAAAAAAGATGAGCAACAGTTTAAACTGTTTTGAAAAAATATGTGATAAGAAATTATATTTGGTAAAATGTGACAATTCAAGAGAATATGCGTCAAAAAACTAAATATTTTGATAAATATATTTTCTCCACAATTTAAAAACAAATAATTACTATGTTAAAAGAATTCAAAGATTTCGCCATTAAAGGCAATTTAGTTGACACTGCCATCGCATTTGTCATGGGTATGGCATTCGGCAAAATTACGGCTGCATTCATTGATGGTATGGTTATGCCATTAATATCAATGTTATCAAATGCGGATTTCACAATATGGAAAACCGTATTAAAGGAAGCGGTAGTAGCTGCTGATGGTAAAGTTGTATCACCTGAAGTCGCCGTAAAATATGGCGATTTTGTATCTGCCATCATTTATTTCACCATTGTAGCTTTTGTCATGTTTCTTATTGTCAAGGCTGTTGCCAATACCAAAAAAGCAGAGCCAGCACCCGCACCAGCACCTCCGCCTGTACAAGAAGTATTACTGGGCGAGATACGTGATTTGCTAAAATCAGGAAAATAAAAAAATACAGAGTATTAAGAAAAGCAGTTGGCATTTACCTGCTGCTTTTCTTAATGGACTAAGAATTATATAAAAATATATTGTTAAGCAATTTAAAACCCTACAAATTAAAAGTGTTAAAAAAAGTGAGTAAAAATCCATAAAATGTTTTAAATAAATTAAGGGTCGTTCATTGACATATGGAAAG
>JAYVFS010000312.1:0-7562 GCA_043772905.1 Saprospiraceae bacterium
TCTTCGAACAGTTCACTCGCGTTCAACTCTTTTATCTATACTGCACTTAGACGCTCAATACCAACTCTTGAAAAGTAAGCACCTCTAAGCCGTTTGATAGGTCTGTCTCAACCAGTCCCTACCGATAGTTCACGTAAATCTTATGCCCTATCATCTTGAAAATAGCATTTTCTTATACCTTTGGCTGTCGGGTCTAAGAAGGTCAGGACACACGATTCCTTCTGAATGACAAAAGCGACAAAAGCGGCAAAAAAAACAAAAAAAAATTAACACAAACGCAACACGCCGTTTTTTCCCTCCGTATGACTTGTTATAACAAAAAAGTTCATAGGCATTTTATTAACGTTGGCTGCTGCTTTGGTGTCGTCAGGTGGGGGCTTTGGTGTTCATAGATAGGTGCTTTGGTGTTGTCGGTGTGGGCTTTGGTGTTCATAGGTAGGTGCTTTGGTGTTGTCGGTGAGGGCTTTGGTGTCCACAGGTAGGTGTTTTGGTGTTGTCGGTAAGGGCTTTGGTGTCCGCAGATGGGTGCTTTGGTGTTGTCGGTGAGGGCTTTGGTGTGGGTCGGTTGGTCTTTTTTATTTCTTTATACTTTATAAAAATTCTTAACAATGATTACATCTAATTACAACTGTACACAAACGGATTTGTACAAAGCCTGTCGTTTTGTTTGGCTGCTGTGCCAACAATACTTGACTGCCTTCTCGGATTACAAAAGCAACTATACGGCGGCGTATATTGCTGAAAATCTGGCACTTATCAATGCCGTTGAAGCGATGCCTGACCATGAGGCACGCAGTTTGCCTGTCAAGGGTTCGCGCCAAGACCTTTTGGTTGAAAGACTCGAAGCCAAGGATTTTTGGAAGCTCTTAGAAGGCTATATCGAAAAAGCCTATAAAGAAGATGCGGTCAATAAAGCGGCGATGCTGGGTGAAGCGGGTCAAACGTATTTTGATAAGGTGAGCGGCGGTAGTTGGGCTGAAATTGAGGGTCTCTTAACCGCCATGGTGCCTTTTGTTCAAACCCGCCAAGACGTGTTGACACAAAAGGCATTTATGTCTGCGTCGTTTTTGCCGCGACTTGAAGCGCATCAAATTAAGTTCAATACAGCGCATCAAATGTGGAAAACAGAAGATAATGCCACGACTCCTGCCACAGAAGCGAAAATTACTGCCAATAATGACCTCAAAAACCGTGCTTTTGAAGTCCTTGCTGATGGCAAATTGGCATTGATAAAAGATAAAATCAACGCTCAAAAGTTCGTTTGGGCAACGATTCTGACGCAGATACGCAGTGTAAAACCAACAGGTCTTGGCGGCAAAGTGACGATTCAAGATACCAAAAAAGGGATTGGCACTGCCTCCGTTAGTATTCCCGCTCTCGGTCTCACCGTTTCCTGCGATAAAGACGGTCGCTACGAATTTCCGACGCTTACAGAGGGGGTCTATACCCTCGAATTCAAAGCCGAAGACTACCAAACGCTCGTTGTGGCTGACCGCGAAATCAAAACAGGTGTCAAAGGACGTTTGAATGTGGAACTGGTGCCGATGATGGAGATGGCAATGGCGTGAATGATAATCCTGAAAGGATTGAATGTGAATAACCGTAGATGCAAATCTACGGTAGGGGTAAAAACGGCTTCCCAACCCTGAAAGGGTTGAATGTCAATGGTTCGCGCTTAAATATTCAACCCTTTCAGGGTTGGGAGGCGGCTCGCTACTTTGTCCGTAGATTTCATCTACGGTTATTCGTATTCAATCCTTTCAGGATTATTAGAAACTGCGCTTTTATTAATTTCATGTTCCGTATTCCCTTTTCACTATTCTTTAATTTCAGTATTCTGCCGCTAATTTCTTCAAAACAGCAATTGCTTTTTCCCCCAATTCATTCTGCACAAATATATGGTCATGGTAATAACCCGCCACAACATTGCAAGAAATATTGTTTTCACCCAATGCTGTGGCAAAAGCTGCCGTTAAACCCACTGCTTCTAAAGCAGAATGAACGTGCAGCGTTATCCATGCAAACAGGGCTTCATATTTCACCCCCTCAGTATCTGCGTCTTTTTTTTCCAAAACAACAGTAAAACCTTCTTCTTCCTTGAAAAAAAAGAGGATTTTATCCAAATTAAACAACGCAATGCTCGATACAGAGCTAAAAACATACAGCCCATCGTTTAGAATGGGCTGCATGTTTTTTATCAAAACGGATAAATTTGTTTCGCCTTGCATTTACATAGACATTTTCAATTCATAATGCTCCACCAAAGGCGGATTTTCAAAGAAAGGTCCAATTAAAGCCCGCCATTCTTTGAATAATTCCGAACCTCTGAACCCCTCAGTATGTGCCTCTAAAGTTTCCCATTTGATGAGTAAAACATAACGATTGTCTCGCTCGATACATTTTTGAAACTCATGCCCAATATAGCCTTCTGATTGGCTGATAACGTTTTGCGCTTGCGCTAAATTTGCTTCAAAATCGGCATTTGTGCCTTGTTTAATGTCAATTGTTGCTAATTCTAAGACCATAAAGTAATGATGAATGATGAATGATGAATTTTATAATGGTTTAAGGAAGTTGTTTTTGAACACTGTTTATATCAATAATCTCTCGCAATTCAACCAAATCTTCAAATTGCTTATAATCAAAATACTGTTTGGCAAACTTATAATATTGTACCATCGGAAATTGTGGCAATGTTAAACTCAAAGATTTTGCAAAATCCTTTCCTTGAAACCAAATTAAATATTGCGAAGCAAGGTAGAAATCTTCAGTGTCAAAACGTGTACAAAAGGCCTCAAATGTCGCATCAAACATTTCTTCTGTCAAAACTTCTGTTCGGGTACTCGTTTCTTTTACTTTGTCTAATGCTTTTTGCCGATAACGCACTTTATCATCAAGCGGATAAGGCAGCGAACCACTGTTGCCTTTTATCCACGTTGTTGGCAAGTCCGTTGATTCACGCATTTGTGCAATCGTATGTCTAAGAGCTTGATAATAACTTATCTTTTTTGCTGCTTTGATAAATGTGTTTTGCACCTCGTTCGGACTGTGAATTTTGTATTGCCGATTCAGTTTCTTATTTTGTAAAAAAGCGAAAAAGCAATGGGCATCAAATAAATAGTTCTCAATCGTCGTGCGATAACTGTAAAACGTAGAGCCATCTTTGATTAACGACGGTTTTTCAGGCACAGCGACATCAAAATCTCTATCTCGAAAAAAGATAAAAGCATCAGCCACCACTTTCTTATTTTCACAATCTTCAATAAAACTTTCTGCCCCTCTTTTACTGCCAATAGGTTGTATTTGAACGGGTTTGTCCTTTACGATTTTATGAATTAAGTTATAGTCGTGGCTGCGTTTAGTGCCTTCGCAATAGATTGTTAAGTTCATTATTTCAAACTCGTCAAATATTCCACCACATCACGTAGTTCTCTTTTTGACAACAATTCACCCATCATTGGCATACTGGACGGTAAGTTTTGTCTTTTTTCAATACGTGCCGTTGCGATGACTAAAGGTTCTGCATCAGACGTTTTGATAATCAATTCATCAGCCGTTTCTTTTGTTAGAACGCCGATAACCTCTTGTCCGCCTTTGAGTTTTAGCGAAATATTGCCATAACCTGGCGCAATACGTGCGCTTGGGTCAACCAATGATTCCAAAAGTTGCTCTCTTGTCAAGGTACTCGCAATATGTGTCAAAGGTGGTCCTACATTACTACCGCCTTTACCAACAGTATGACAGCGTACACATTGAGCCGTTGAATTGGTATTGAAAATAGTTCTGCCATCTGCCAAATTACCACCATAAAGGGCATCAAAATAAGCGGCAAGCATCGAATTATTAGGTTTTACAGTCTCTAATTTCGCTTTTAAAGCGGCAGAACCCGTTGCTTCTACGGCTTCTTCCAATTCCAAATTGAGGTTGGGCGACAGTTTTTTATCTTTCATTTTAGTGATTAAATCATCGAGGATAGACTCTGTTTTGTCTTTATCCAATTTACTCATCACGGTCAATAGTTTTTGCTGTTCTTTGACGCTGCCTTTTGAAAAAATCAAATCTGCAATGGTCGCCAAACTGCTTTTTGAAACTGTTTCGTTGTTCAATAAACCCAAAGCCACCGTCCGCACATTTTCATCTTTGTCTTCCATGCCTGTTTTGACAATAGACTCTATTTTCGCATATTTCAAGTCGCTTAATGCGGGTAAAATTGCCATTTTCACCTTGCTGTCCTTTGTGTTTGCAAAAATATCTGCTAAGGCATCGTTTGAACTTGTGATGTTCAAATTTGCCAATAATTCTGAAACAGCAATCAAGGTTTCAGGATTGGTTTCCTTTAAAAACGAAGCGATGAAAGGCTGCACTTTTGCCCGAATTACTGAGGGGTCTCTTTCTATCTTTCCTCTAAAACGTCCGTCAACTCTGTCCAATACTGAGGGGGCTGCCCAACTGCCCAAAGTTGCCAATGCTTCCGCTTTTATCTCGTCGTTTATATCCGTTCTCCTTGAAAAAGCGATTAAAATGTCCAATTCTTTATCGTTTCCAACACGTAAAGCGGCATTTATCGCACGTCTCAACAATGGTTCGCTTGTAAATCTTTTTTCATTTAAGGTCGCTGCCAATGCAGGTAAAGCTTCTGGAATAGACATATCGTCATTTATGGCTCGTGCCGCTTCTGTGACGATGTATTCGTCTTTGTCATTCAAAAATAAAGAGATTTGAACGTGTGCCCATCTTCTTAAAATCAAAACAGCCGCCGTCCGTAAAGCCTTACTTTCGCTCTTTGCTAAAGCAACAATCGGCTCACTGTGCCCGATGCGTGTTAAAGCCAAAACACCTGCATGACGGATGTATAAATCCGCATCATTGTTCGCTTTCAACATTTGGATAAGCGGTTCAACAGCCGCTTCATTTTTCAATTGACCCAATGCCTCGGCAGCATAAAACTGTAACCGCGCATTCGCATTTGTTAAAAATGGAATTATTTCGTTGACAACGCTTGTAATGTCTGCATCACCCAACATTCTAATGGCTTGTGTTGTGATTTCAGCGTCTTTGTCTTTCAACAAAGGCAATAGAGAACCCGCATAGTTTTTATCTTTCCGCATCAATTGACCAATACCCCATATACCATGAATGCGTCCGAGTTGATTGTCGGTTTGATACACCGCTTTGTTCAACATATCAAAGCCTTTTTGACCCCGACTGACCAATTCAAATTGTGCTTTTTGACGAATGCGTCTGTCACCATACATCAAAAAAGTATAAAGTTGTTCAGGCGTTTGTTTGGCATAATCCAACTGCATCAAACGTTGCGTTTCCAAACGTTCTGCTGCCAAATCGTTTTTGTCTTTTGTCACATCTAACTTCCAAACACGTCCATAATTCTTTGTACCCCAACCCATTATCCAATCGGCAGCGTACAATGCACCATCGGGACCAAACTTTATACCTGTTGGCAATATGCCACTGACAACGTCTTTTTCACCATCTAACACAAACGATGCACCTTTCGGTTTCAAACCAAAAGACCAGATATGAGAATTGTTTGGACTGCCCACAAACTCAACCAAAAAGAACTTGTTTTTCCATTCCGAACCCAATGCTGTTCCCGGATTATAAATCATGCCCGTTGGTCCATTGTGGTAGTTCTGAATCGGCGGAATGATGTATGCCGCTTGACCTTCCCAATGTGGTACATACAGTTTTTCGTCCATCCAAACCTTGTATTTATTGTTTTTTGGGTCTGTATATTTGCCATATTGCCAATTGGAACGCCAACCCGCATCTGAACCTTCGACGATATGCACCAAACGCTCGCTTTCGCCAGGGTGGTCGCCGTCGTTATCCGATGAAATCAAGTTGCCGTATTCATCGAAATCAAATTCGTGGGTGTTGCGCAAGCCTGTGGCAAATATTTCAAAATCACTGCCATCAGGATTGGCACGTGAAATGAATCCAGAATTTGGATTGTCTAATGTCCGACCATCAATTGTCTTCACAGTGCCACCAATGTCGCCAATATTCCAATACAACCGACCATCGGGACCTTCAACAATGCCTGATAAATTGTGTCCACTGAAACCAATATGCACACCGTAACCTGTACTGATAGACGTTTTTTTATCCCAAATACCGTCGCCATTTTTGTCTTCTAAATGCCAGATATCAGGCGCACAAGCGATAAAAGCGTCTTTTGAACGCACCAATAAACCTGCGGCAATGTCAGAAACTTCGTCAGAAAAATCTTTCAAAACACGCATCGCTACGTCTGCATAACCATCTTTGTTGGTGTCTTCCAAACGCCAGACTTCTTCTTTTTCGACGGCTAAATCATGCCAATCGTGGTAGCCATCGTTGTTCAAGTCTTTCAACCAATTGTTTTCCTCGCTTTTTTCAGTGGCAAAGGTTTTATGCAAAAAAGCACGTCTTTCTTCCACCGTTTTCAAGGAAATAGACTCAATCATCCAATTTCGATGACCACGGATATCAAATTCAGAACTTTTTTGTCTGACCGTTCTCGTCAAATACACACGTCCCCAATCATCAATAGACATCGCCACAGGGTCGGGCGCAAGGGAATCGGAAGCCCACAGCGTCATTTCTAAACCATCCGCCACTTTCGCAGGTGTTTTGGCGCGAATGTCTTTTGCCAATTGACTCGCCTTTGCAGGGTCTTCTCGAAGCGTTACGATAGTAGTCTTTTGCGCTAATTTCACGCAGGAAATGACCAAAATGGTAGAAGCGATTAAAAAGGGAGCCGTTTTTCTTATTGTTTTGTTGAAAAGCATAATAGTAGAATGTTTGATTAATAGGTGGCTGAATTACTGTTTGTAAAGGTAGAATTTTGAAAAGCAAATTTTATACAAAATTGCCCAAACCTTTGAAATTTGTGCTAAACGGTGGGTTTTGGGGTGATGTTTTCATAAGTTTGTGAAATGATAGAACTTTTTGCCCCCCTCAGTATTTCCACCAATATTTGATTTTTTTCATCCAAACAGTAATCTTAAAGAAAAATATTTATACTTTTGTTACTCAAAGTCAACATAAAATGATTAAAAAGACCGTATTAAATGAACTGATTGAATCTTACGACATCATAAGTCTTGAGCAACATTTGATTTATTCGTATTTAAAGAACAATGAAATGGACTTTAACAGAAGTCCTATCATCTCTGCGTATCTAAAAGATTTTGAACAGATTCCAAAACTTTATTTCTATACCTCTGCCCTTTCTATTCAGTCAATTAAAGAACTTGAAAATCATCTTGAATTGATTATTCCTATTGCAGATAGAAAGTTAAACGGCGCATTTTTTACGCCTGATTATATCATTGATTTCATTGTAAACGAAATTAAGCCAAAAGAAAAGGACAAAAACCTTGACCCAAGTTGTGGTTGTGGTGCTTTTCTAATAGGTTTAGTTGAATATTACAAGCAAAAATTTAATAAATCTATAAAAACCATAGTCAAAGAAAATATTTATGGTTCAGATATATTGGACTATAATATTCAACGAACAAAACTGATATTGGCTATTTATGCTTTGCAATTTGATGAAG
>JAYVFS010000313.1:0-7527 GCA_043772905.1 Saprospiraceae bacterium
GACGCACCTTGGTATTCACCGTTTACTTTTTCGA
This sequence comes from Saprospiraceae bacterium, assembly GCA_043772905.1. Taxonomy (GTDB): domain Bacteria; phylum Bacteroidota; class Bacteroidia; order Chitinophagales; family Saprospiraceae; genus JAAFJT01. Next base: position 35 of record JAYVFS010000313.1, read on the forward strand.
GGAAAATACGAGATATTTTGCTTTGCCCTTGGTCGCCGACGAAGATTTGCCCTTCAAATGGTCCAAACTTGCCGCCTGTTTTGTCCACAATCAATTCTGAATTAGAGATGCCTAAAATACCATGTGGTAACCATACCGCAGGCACACGCACTTCGGGGAAATCCTTCTTCAATTCATAGAAATACTGAGGGGTCAAGCTTTCGTCGTTTTCAGGTTTGATGTAAAAACCGTTGGCGTTTTTGTTTTTACGTGGATCAACCTTCGCATACAGTTGTTCTGTGGTCATTTTGACAGGTGAGTTGGACAATTTTGATGCCCATGTCAAGCCCGCAGGATGCCCTGTGAAGCTGCCTTTCGTAACGTGCCAAATGCCTCCCGAACCAATCCAGTCGCCTTGATTGTCGGTATAGAAAAAATCATCGCCTACAAATCCGATACCGCAAGGCGAGCGCATACCTGTTGCCCATGGCTCCATTTTGCCATCGGGTGTAATCCGCATTGTCCAGCCACGCATGGGTACACGGCTTTCGCCACGCCACCATTCTTCGTCGCCAAAAGCAACATTGGCGGTGACGAAGAAACTGCCATCGGGTGCAATAGCAGGACCAAACGAATACTCGTGATAATGTCCACTCAATTGCCAAGCGTAAATGGTTTCATAGACATCGGCTCTGCCATCGCCATTTTCATCAATGAGTTTGGTCAATTCGCCACGTTGCGTGACATATAAGGCATCGTCTTTATACACCAAACCGAGTGCTTCGTGCAATCCAGAAGCATAAAGGGTATAATGTGGTGCCTTGTCACCTGCGCCATAAGGGTTTTCAATCATCCACACATCGCCGCGTCTTGTGGACAATGCCACACGACCATCGGGCAATGTGGTGATGCCACCCACTTCCAATAAAATGTCTTCTGGCACCGACATGGTGACGATGCTGTAATAGTCGTCCTCTTTTTGGACACGTAGCTTCTCTTTGTCAACTGCGGGCGCATTCGGGTCGTCTTGACCGAACAAAGGTGCGTTGATGAATAGGAGAGCGAATAAGATGAATTTTATATTTTTCATTTTTTGATTGCTTTATTGATAATGTAATTTACCCGAAATTGGTTGATTTTGTACCAATTGCGATAGGGTTTCGCCCTATCCTAACACATATCGCCCTTTCAGGGCTTTGTTATTTTGATACTATATAGCCCTGAAAGGGCGGGATATAATAGCATAGGGTAAAACCCTATGAAAACATGGACATTATCCCCAAACGTGAATATTAATCCCCAAACATGAATATTACGAATTGGTTTTTACCACGCAATCTCATATTTAACCCCTGCATTGGCCACAACAACCAACTCTTTTTGTCCATTTACCTCTCTCACAAAAGGTTTTTCAGTTGACAAAACAGTCAGATAATACTGTCCGTCAACCAAATAAGACCCGTCAGTACCCCCAACCCCAGAGGGAGGCAGAGGCATGATGCTTTTGCCTTCGGCTAACTTAAAATAAGCGGTTTGACCAGCCGCCGCACCGCTAATTTTCAATTCACGCGTGAGACTGCGGTTCTTGTCGGAAGGATAAGTTTTATCTTCAACCTCTAAACCATTGACAATATAACGGAACATCGGTCGTGCTGTGCTTTCTTCAATCTTATAACCTTTGCCTCTGTAATTCGTTTCATCAAAAACGGTTGGAAAGGTGGCATTTTTGTCCAAAAGGACGGCTAACTGAGGGGTATTGAAAAGAAATAAGACATTGCCCAATGGTTTAAATGACCCATCACCTCTGTCGTGCCACATTGGTGTCGCATCAACGAAGTCGCCACGCCAAACGCAAGATACCACACCGAGTTTGGTATCAAAAACATAGTTGATACCGCTTGGGTCGCCGACACCAACGGTGTGTGTACGTCGTAGTTTTCTATCATTGTTAAAATCCAAAAACGCCCGCAGTATCTTTGGCTCGTTGCCGACACGTACTAAGATAGGCGATGTGGCATCACCCAAAGGAAATGTCGCAGGGTCGTTCAATGCCTGTTTACCGATATTGGCAGACTCGATGGACAACTGCAAAGCAGGTGGCAACCACGTATCGGAACGATGGTAATACAACTCAATATCATGCGTACCTTCAGGCAAAATGACTTCACCGGACTTTGCATCCCAACGCCAAGCCCGATGATTGGCAATGATGTTTTTGCCATTGATGAACAAAGACGAACCGCCATTTGACACCAATGTAAAATAATAAGCCGTGTTTTCAGGGACTGTTATTTTCCCTTTGTATTGAACACCAAACGTATCTGAACCCGCCATGAAGTCAAAATTCAGAGCCGATAAATTCCCTGTTTTAGTAGGCGTTTTCGATTTATAATCGTTTTCATGCTCATTTTTGCCATTCCAATACTTATAGGTGAGGGCAGACAATTTCACATCAACGTTTTTGAACAAACGGTATTTGATGTTCCTAAACGCCACTGCGCCGTGGTCGCCTTGAATCATCAAAGGCCCTGTTGCCGCTTCGTTATTGACAATTGGACCGCCTGTGGGCAAGGGAATTTCGACGTTTTCGTGAATCGTTACACCATTAATCTTTACGTAATTGACGAGCGCATTGGCAATCTTTTTGCCCGAAGCATCAAAACGGGGTGCGCGGAATGAAATCTCCATCTTTTGCCACAAACCCGGTGCTTTAGCGGGATTACTGAGGGGGGCTTTGCCCATATAAATTTTCCCTTTCTCCTTTTCCCAATTGCGGTAGATGCCGCCTAAGTCCGAAAACTTCGGATAACGCTCGCCCCAACTATCGAACAGTTGGATTTCGTAACGCCCTTGTAGGTAAATGCCCGAATTAGAGCCGTGTGGCATCATAAATTCGAGTTCGAGGTCAATGTCGCCATGTTCCCACGTCGTTAACAGTGGGTCGCGCATCTTCTCATTGTTCAAATTGATGATGATACCAGTGCCGGGCTTGGTTTTGACAGAGCCGTTGCCTTGTGCATGCACGTCAATGTTCCTATCCATTTGCACATCGCTCACCAATTGCCAGTTGCCCGCTTGTGGCTTGAACGAAGACAAATCGTTGAGCGACAAAGGCGTTAATGGAATTTTGTAAGACTGTGCTGAAAGAGAACAAAAACAAAGCAGCAGAAAACAGGCAAGTGTTGTTTTGATTAATCGCAACATGATTTTAGTTTAGTTTTCTTAAAAGTGAATGATTATTGAGATGTAAAAATAGTAAAGACTTAGGAATAAATAGATACTTTTTAATTTTTTTATAAAAGTTGCTCTTGAATTGATACGAAGCACGTTTTCATTGTCTCTTATCCCCCCATCTAAAGATGGTGGTAAATGAGGCAAGTGTAGGTGTAGTGCTTGCCTCCATTGTTTCGGATAAAGTTCATTTATTCAATCTGATGTACGAAAAGAATTGGGTCTTTCAGATGCCTTTAAGTTCAATAAGTATTGTAAATGGTGGTTCATATTTTGAATGGCTGTTCAAACGGCGAGAAACGAAGTGAGACCGATTTTGTAAAACCTAAAAACCACCCCCTCAGTATACGGAGTGGTTTTTAGGTTTTATTCGACAACATTCATCACTCACCATTCACCATTAAAATACTCACCATTATCAAGAAATCCGACTCCACACTTTCATCTGTTTTTCTTGCTGTGTCATAAAAATTTTAAGGCATTGATGTTCAGGAAGCTCCAATGTCCCATCATTATCGAGGATTTCATTAGCTGTATGTCGTGCGACTTGCAGGATTTTACCGTCTTTGGCTAAATCGGCAATGTGTAGGTTCAAAACACCGCTTTGGGCAGTCCCTTCTATATCGCCCGGACCACGCAGTTTGAGGTCAGCTTCAGCAATTTCGAAGCCGTCGGTTGTGCGCACCATTGTATGGATGCGTTCACGTGCATCGGCAGTTAATTTGAAGCTCGACATTAAGATACAATACGATTGGTCACCCCCGCGACCGACACGTCCGCGCAATTGATGGAGTTGCGACAAACCAAAACGCTCGGTATGCTCGATGACCATGACGCTGGCATTGGGGACATTGACACCGACCTCGATGACAGTAGTAGCGACCATAATTTGCGCTTCTCGTTTGATGAAACGCTGCATTTCGAACTCTTTATCTCGGGCGTGCATCTTACCATGCACAATAGCGATTTGATACTGAGGGGGTGGGAAATCACGACTGAGTGATTCAAAACCTTCCATAAGATTCAGCAAATCCAGTTTTTCGGACTCTTCTATCAATGGATAGACAACGTAAATCTGTCGCCCTTTTTCTATTTCATCTTTCATAAACTGAATGACTCGCAGACGGTGGTTGTCGGTGCGGTGTTCGGTCTTGATGGGCTTCCGACCTTTTGGCAATTCATCAATGACGGACACATCGAGGTCGCCATACAAGGTCATCGCCAATGTACGTGGTATCGGCGTTGCAGACATGACTAAAACATGAGGCGGATAAGGCTTGGACTTCTTCCACAGTCTGCCACGTTGCTCAACACCAAAGCGATGCTGTTCGTCTGTAATGGACAAACCTAAGTTTTTAAACACAACCCAATCTTCAAACATGGCATGCGTACCAATCAATATTTGGGTTTCACCCGAAACGAGTTTGTCTAAAACCGCTTGCCGCTTTTTACCTTTGATAGAGCCGCTCAAGAAGTCAACGCCAATGCCCATCTTGTCGCAATACTCTGAAATACCTTCAAAATGCTGCCTTGCCAATATCTCTGTCGGTGCCATCATACAGGCTTGATAACCATTGTCCAAAGCAATGAGCATAGACATAAACGCCACGACAGTTTTACCTGACCCCACATCACCTTGCAGCAACCGATTCATCTGAATTTGACTGCCGAGGTCACGTCTAATCTCTTTTATGACCCGTTTTTGCGCATTTGTCAATTCAAAAGGCAGTATTTCAGCATAAAACTGATTGAAAAGCTTACCGACGTGTTCAAAAAAATGACCACGCACAGTTGCTTTCCTTATCTTCTTGGCTTGCAACAGTTTGAGTTGTAAGAAAAACAGTTCTTCAAACTTCAAACGGTTGCGGGAATTCTCTAATTCAACATTGTTTTGAGGAAAATGAATATCCAAAAGCGCTTTATACTGAGGGGGTAGTTTGAATTTTTGGAGTATATAATCTGGCAAGTTTTCGCCAATATCTTGTGGTTTTATTTTTTCAAACAGTGTTTTGATAAGTTTGCGTTGTCCTTTGGCATCCAAGCTTTTCGAATCGAGTTTTGCGGTTGACGGATAAACAGGGTCGAAGGTTGGAGCTTTGCTCAAGACATCAGCTGTCGCAACTTCCATCTCTGGATGTGGCAAAGAGAAACGCCCGTTGTAGTGATTGACACGTCCATAGACAATGTATTCAGTACCAACGACTAACGCTCTTTCAAGGAAGTGAATTTGTTGAAACCAAATGAGGTCAATGCTGCCTGTTTCGTCGCGGAAGGTGCCGACGAGTCTTTTGACACGCCCATCGCCGAGCAGTTCGACACGTCTGAGGATGCCTTTCAACTGAACGGTATCGGAATCCTCGGTCAAGTCAACGATGCGGTGAAAACGCGTTTTATCAATGTATCGAAAAGGGAAATGATAGAGCAAATCACGGTAAGTAAATATCCGCAATTCCTTTTTAAGCATATCGCCTCGAATAGGACCCACGCCTGTGAGGTATTCAATAGCAGTATCGAGTATGTTAGTTGGAGCAGTCATAGAGCGCAAAAATAGGATAGGATTCCTATGTTTTATGATTTTTAATTGAAGATTTTGAAATAATTAGCTAACGGTACGGATTTTGAGCAAAGGCATAAATAGAATGTATATGTTAAAATTTAAAAATTTCTAAACAAAACGTCTAAATTTGCTTGTTCTAAAGGAAACCGAAACAACGAAGAATATTAATTACTTAAAAGAACACTTCCCAAGACAATGAAAAAAGTCAACATCCTTTTATTAATCCTCTTTGGACTCAATTTTGGCGCATCTGCACAGATGGTTGTCGGCAACCAAAAACTATATGGCAACGAATGGATTGATTACACGCAAACGTATGTCAAAATCCCCATTTCACAAGACGGCATTTATCGCTTAACGGCAGCAGCATTGCAAACCGCGGGCATACCCCTCAGTACAGTGACGGCTAACCGTTTTCAATTGTTCAAATTGGGACAAGAAGTACCGATTTTCACATCAACCGAGGCTGCATTGGGATCTAATGACTATATCGAGTTCTTCGGTGAAAAGAATCGAGGCGAATTGGATGCCTTTATGTATAAAAATCAGAAAAGCGATATGCTCAATCCAGAGCATAGTCAGGTAACGGATACAGCCGTCTATTTTCTAACATGGCGCACAACACCTTCGAGCCAGCGTTTCCAAACCGTTGCAAATAACTTAACAAATTTGCCAGCTAAAGAAGCTTGGTTTTGGCACAATGAGAAATTTATTGGTATAGACCGTAACGTCGCTTATGACATCAGTGGTGGTAGTGCAGTGTATTTACCTGAAATGAACACTGGTGAAGGATATGGAACAGAGTTCGGAAATAATAGGACCATAACACTCAATCCGCAATTTATTGCAGATGGACAAAACGGGAAGTTGTCCTTGCGTTGGACTGGGAATTATAAAAATCACTATACTAATATTAACGTAAGTGGTACTCCTGTTGGAAAAGATACCGCCTATGGTTATACATTTAGAGATAAAACGTATGACCTAACGGCTGCACAAATCAAAGCAGGAATGCCCATACAAATTATAGGAGCTTATGAAGCAGCGGACAATCATTCATTGGGTGTTGCCACATTGGATTATGCACGACAATTCAATTTTGGCGGTAAAAATCAGTTTGTTTTCAAAGTAGCGGCTTCTGATGGCGTCAAATATCTTGAAATTACTAATTTTTTAGCGGGTACGACTGCTCCTATTTTATACGATATAACCAATAAAACGAGAATTGTCACGACACTTGAAGGTGGATTGGTAAAAGTGGCATTGCCGCCTTCTTCCTCTGAACGGACATTAGCTTTGGTAGCAAGTAATGGCAGTTCCATCATTTTGACCATAACACCCACCACATTTGTAGATTTAAGACCTGATGGTGGTAACTATATTATGATTGCATCGCCCAGGTTCTTCAATGACGGCACAGGCAAAAACTATGTTCAGGATTATGCCAATTATCGCTCTTCTACTGAGGGGGGCGGTTTCAAGACCAAAGTAATAGATGTGCAGCAAGTGCACGACCAATTTGGCTACGGTGTGAATCGTCATCCGTTGTGCTTGCGCAATTTTTCTTATTTTATCAAGAAAAATTGGGCGAATCCGCAATACTTAGTACTTGTCGGCAAAGCCAAAGAGTTTCCAGGTAATCGGTACAATGTTGCTTTCCCCGATATGAGCGATTTGCCTTCATGGGGTTACCCAAGCAGTGATGTTATGTTTGTGACGAATGATA
>JAYVFS010000314.1:0-24472 GCA_043772905.1 Saprospiraceae bacterium
CACTAAACAAAATATTGAAAATTTATCCGTAATGTCAAAGAACAATTCTGGTGCAACTTAGTGGCGGTTTTTTCGCCGTAACTTTACGTCGAACATCAGCTTCGGCAACTTTGTTAGCGGCATCAGCGACGGCACCTGTTGTAGCGGTTGCAGTATCTGTTACCGTTTTCGTTGCATTTTCAACTACAGATGGTGCGTTCATATCCGTTTTGCCGCATGATTTCCACGCATATAATAAACCTGCTAATAGGGCTGCACCAATCAACCAAGGCAGAAACTTACTAAAACCACCCTCTATATCCGTCCCAATTGGCACATTTGAAGTCGAAAAGTTGCTACCCAAGTTACCTAAACCTAAAAGACTTGAAATACCAGAAGGTAAAGCCTCTTTCACAAAACTCGATTGACCCATCAACAGACCCATCAAACCCGTTGTGCCTTGACCAGCCGATTGCTGACCAATCAAACCCATCAAAAGTGGTGCTGCTAATTTGAGTAAAGAAGATGTCGAGCCATTTTTCAAGCCGCTTAAACGGCTTATCGATGAGACGACACTGCTTGTCTTATCGCCCAAAAAGGTTTGTACAAGGCCTGCGCCCGTATTGATAAGATTGTTCGTCTTGTCACCGCCGCCCAAAAGTCCCCCAATGTTATTGAGAATGCTGCCGTCGTGACCATCATTTTTGATAAGATTCAATATCAAATTAGCCCCCTCAGTACTTGAGCCTTTTTGAATGACAGAACCCAACAAAGTAGGTAAAATAGCATCTAAACCGCTTTGTGTTGCCGCTTTGTGTTGCCGCTTTGTTTTCGCCGAGTAGATTACTGATAACACTCAGTGTGTTGCCAGAAGCGAGTTGATTTTTTAGAATTTCTAAAAGATTCATAGTGAAATTGTTTTAATGAAAAAATAAGGAATTGAATGAGTCCATGTGATAAGAATTTGTCAAGTTTTGAAATAATATGTTCTCTATATTGTCTTTAAGTTTATTCCCTTAAGTGGAGTTAAGACGTATGAGCTTTGTGAAGTCACTTTTTTTTAAAAAAAAAGACCAATTTTTATTTATAATCCCACTGAATATCAATGCTTTACAAATTCATCATTCATCATTTATCATTCCCCCTTACCTTTGTGATATTTTAGTGACCTCATCTATTGACCTTTGTATCAAGAAATCACTCAATCTTATTTTCAAATCAAAAAATTAAAATCACATGGCTTCTTTTTTGAAATTTTTCGTTTTATCAGTCATTACATTTTCTTGCGTTTCCAAAAGCGTTAAGACACCTAAAGACGAGATGTCAATGAGCACCCCCTCAGTAACTGAGGAAATGTCGAACGTTGACACATCAAAATTAGAAATTGCGACACTCGCTGCGGGCTGCTTTTGGAAAATGGATGCTGCCTATCAACAATTACAGGGCGTAACAAAAGTTGAAGTAGGTTATGCAGGCGGCAACGTCAAAAACCCAACTTACGAACAGGTTTGCACCAGAACAACAGGCCATGCAGAAACGGTTCAAGTAACTTTTGACCCTAAAGTTGTTCCTTTTCGTGAAATTCTCAACGTTTTTTGGACAATTCACGACCCAACTGTTTTGAATCAAGAAGGCAATGACAAAGGTGACGACTACCGTTCTGTTGTTTTTTACCGTTCAGAAGCACAAAAGGCGATGGCTCAAATTGTAAAAGACAGCCTCGACAAAGTGCACTTGCATCCAAGCCCAATTGTCACGACGATAGAACCGTTTAAAAACTACTATCGCGCCGAGCAATATCATCAAAATTACTACAATCAGCATCCGAATGAGCCGTACACGTATAATGTCGTGCGTAAAAAGGTTGAGCTTTTTGAAAAAGTGTTTGCTGCGCAACTCAAACATCAAAAGTGAGAATTTTAGAATGTAGAATGTAAAAATGGGCAGTTTCAATTTACATTTTATATCTTACATCTTCTACTTGGTAACGAGTAAATAATAATGAATAATACAAATCAAAGGAGTTTTCAAGCAACTTTTTTGAAAACCACACATCTCTACGAAAAAATACGTAGCTTTGTTTATCAGAGCATTTTGAATAGAGCTTTCCTGTAAAACATTGTTATTCAATGCTTTAATAATTCATTATTTACTAAATCACTCAATCATGAAAAAGACGATTATTATAGGTGTATTATCCATTTTTGCAATGCTGTCAAATGCCCAAACAGCAAAAAAAGGACTCATCGGTGGTGGCTGCGAAGGTTGCGAGCTTTATACTGAGGGGATGCCTCAAAACCTGTCTTGGCAAACGACGATGGCACAAGACGAACAAGGCGTAAAAATCCATATCAGTGGAACGATTTTCAAAAAAGACGGTAAAACACCTGCTCCAAATGTGATTATGTACATTTATCACACCGATAACGACGGTTATTACAAAGCCGCACCAAATCAAACGATAGCAAAAAGGCATGGAAGACTGAGGGGTTGGATGAAAACAGACGAAAAAGGGCGTTATGCTTTCACAACGATTCGCCCTACCTCCTACCCTAATACTAAGTTCCTCGCGCACATTCACCCGACCATTAAAGAACCGAACAAAAACGAATACTATATTGATGATTTTGTTTTTGCAGACGACCCAAATTTAACATCATCGGAAAAAGGTAAAATGCCCAATCGCTGTGGCAATGGTATTGTCAAATTGGTTAAAAATACTGAGGGGGTCTGGGTTGGCAAAAGAGACATTGTTTTAGGGTTGAATATTCCGAATTATTGGAATTAACACTGAAGGTATCGGATACAGAAATTTGAATAGTTTTTTTTTTTTTGCAATAAAAAATAAAAAACTATTCAAATTTCTGTATCCGATACCTGTGCCTCTATTTCAGTTGACTAAGTCCATTTTTGGGAAAGACATTTTTATAAAAATTTAATTTATCTTCAAAACGCATGGAGGCGTATAAAGGTGAGGGCGAAGGCAGAGCGATGCAAGGGTGTGTAGGATACCATTTTTGAAAAATCTTAGCCACACCGATACCTGTGCAAAAGACGTTTTCAATAGCTTTTTCCTTGAAAATGCGTTCAAATTCGGCATTATTCCAGACAATATCTGTCAAATCACTGTCCAAATTCGATTGTTTTTTACGGCGACAGGCGTGTATCAAATCCAATAAACCGATGTTTAGGTCTTGAAACAACTGTTTTTTATGGTCTCTTGTCGTCAATTCAACATCATAAAGTTTTTCCATAATGCGCCAAAACTGATTGCGTCCGCCGTAGCTGAAAGCCGTTAAATCTGCTTCGTTTTCTTCTTTTGAACGTTGCGAATATTGCCGTCCTGCGAATGTTCCGACGACTAAATATTGGACATTATTGGGTATGAAATTGCCGAAAGGATGATATTCTAAACTCATTTTCAAGCCATTTTTAAATATAAAACGACCAAACTCGCTATCAAAGCGGGCAATGCTTGTACATAAAATATCCGTTTCCCAGCAGTCATTGCACCATAAATACCTGCAACGCTTACGCAAAGAAGAAAAAACAGCGCAACATTCAAATGCCAATCCACATCAGAAATGAAAAGCGACCAAATCAAACCCGCCGACAAAAAGCCGTTGTACAATCCTTGATTGGCGGCAAGGGGTTTGGTGGGTTCAAAAAGCGAAGCATCAAGGCTTCTGAAAGTCTTTTTGCCCAATGTCGTCCAAGCGAACATTTCCATATACAAAATGTACAAATGCTCGATGGCGATGAAGGCGATGAATAGGTTGGCGATGATATTCATTAGGTAATGGTGAATGGTGAATATGCCGATTTTATCTAAATGGCTGAAAAATTAGCGAAATTTACTGAGGGGGTCTTTTTAGCATTCAAAAGTTGTCGTATCGCAATCAAATGAGAAAATATGACGATGGGGACAATCACCGAAGGCAACCAGACAAAAGGAAATTTTAAAACGCCTATATTCGGTTGATTGAACGCAAATTGCTGAAAAGGTGTGGGTGCTGACAAAATGCCGATGGCGACGACATTTAGAACCAACATCAAGCATACAAAATTCCAAATTAAATTAATATTCCATTTCAATTCACTGTTTTTAAAAGCCCACATAGCCAATGGCAAAGCGGTCAAACCCGACAAAATATCAAAATTGCGTCCTTCAAAAGTCATTGAACGAGGTATTTGTTCATGTAAATACAACCAAAACAATACAATCTCTACAGGAACGCGACAAATATGTATCAATGTTAAGTCTTTCAAAGGCAACCTATCAATAAAATTTTGACCTTTTTTAGTGACTAAAAAATAGATAATTGTTATAAAAGCTGGAACCACGGCAAGGGCAAGGCGCGGCGGCATCGTATCTGTTTTCAAATAAAAACCACTGGCAGACAAAATACCTTGAAGGGCAATCCAAGCGAGTAAACCTAACAAAATTTTATTGGCAATGGAGTTTGACACTCTTGCACATGTACGATAAAATAAAGCGACGGTCAGAATTGTCGTTAAAATGAAAATAGTTGACACATAAATAGGAACATCCATATTTTTAAGTTTTAGTTTAAATTTTGGTTAGGCTTGTGTTTATTTATTTTAACAAAGATAACAGAATCAATTAAAAAAAATAAAGGTGTGAATAATTTCTCGTTTTCAGGACAAAAAGTAGTTTTGAGAAAAAATAATTTCAGACTTAGTTTTTGAGTTTGAATGAAAGCACATGAAATTTTGAAAGTTTCTCGTGCTGAATGTGCTAAACTTAACGAAACAAGTATCTTTACCGCAAATAAAATGATGATATGAAACCCACCATTCACACTTTAGACTTACATTTTTTAGGTCATGCGGAAACCGTTGCTGCCTTTTTGATTGTTGCCGATGGCGAAGCGGCTTTGGTTGAAACGGGTCCTTATTCCACTTACGAGTCCTTGAAAACGGCTTGTTTGGCAGTTGGACACCCCTTAGAAACAATCAAAAAAGTCTTTCTGACCCATATTCATTTCGACCATGCAGGCGCAGCTTGGGCTTTAGCAGCGATGGGCGCAACGATATATGTGCATCCTTTTGGAGAAAAACATTTGATTGACCCGTCAAAGCTTTACAATTCGGCGCGACAGATTTATCAAGACCAAATGGATGTACTTTGGGGCAAAATGGAAGGTATTGCGCCAGAAAAAATTCACGCAACCACACATGGCGAAAAAATCCCTTTGGGCAATACTGAACTCATTGCTTGGCACACGCCCGGTCATGCGGTGCATCATATTGCTTGGCAATTAGATAAAGATTTGTTTACAGGCGATGTCGGGGGCTGTAAAATCGGTACAGGTATTGTTGTGCCGCCTTGTCCGCCGCCTGACATTGATGTTGAAGCATGGGTCAATTCTATAAATTTGATTAAATCCTTGAATGTCAAACGTTTACACCTCACTCATTTTGGGCAAGTTACGCAAATCCAAAAACATCTGACGCAATTGGAAAAACGGCTAAACCGTTGGGCAAATTGGATGCGTCCACGTTTTGAAAAGGGCTTGTCCGCGAGTGACATTACGCCTCTTTTTCAAGCTTTTACAGATAAAGAATTGGCACGATATGGTATTGTTGGTGAACATAAAGCGCAGTACGATTCTGCCAACCCCGCTTGGATGTCGGTCATGGGTTTGATGCGGTATTGGCATAAAAAAAAATGATAGTGGATAGTGGATAGTGGAATTATCCATTATCCACTATCCATTATCATCTATCAACTATAAAATATCAACTAATGAACGTTATTATCAGTGCGGGTGGCACAGGTGGACATATTTTTCCAGCCATTGCCGTAGCCGATGAATTGAAGCGGCAAGACCCCTCAGTAAAAATCCTGTTTGTGGGGGCTGAAGGCAAAATGGAAATGGAACGTGTTCCTAAAGCAGGTTATGCCATCGAAGGGCTGTGGATTGCGGGATTACAAAGGCGTTTGACCGTTAAAAACGTGATATTGAATCTGCAATTGCCTTTTAAATTGCTTCATTCGATGTGGAAAGTGAAGCGTATTTTGAAGACTTTTAAGCCCGATGTGGCGGTCGGTTTTGGCGGTTTTGCTTCGGGTCCGACCTTAAAAACAGCGGCTTCAATGGGTATTCCAACGATTTTACAAGAGCAAAACTCTTATGCAGGGGTGACAAATAAGTTGCTGGCGCAAAAGGCGGTGAAAATATGTGTGGCTTATGATGGTTTGGAAAAGTTTTTTCCTTCAGATAAACTCATCGTAACGGGCAACCCCGTTAGAGCCGATATTTTGGACATAAAATCGAAATATACTGAGGGGGTCAATTATTTTGGTTTAGACAAAAATAAAAAAACCATTGCTGTTTTGGGTGGCTCTTTGGGTGCTAAAACCTTGAATGTGGCTATGGAAAACAATGCAGAACTGATTGGTAATCAATCGAATATGCAGATTTTATGGCAATGTGGTCGTTTGTACGAAAATGATTTTAAAGAGGGCAAAACAGCTCATTTGCCAAATGTTCAGATGCATCCTTTCATTGACCGTATGGATTTGGCTTATGCGGTTGCCGATGTCATTATCGCTCGTGCGGGTGCTTTGACGATTTCTGAATTATGCCTTGCGGGTATGCCTTCTGTACTTGTGCCTTCGCCAAATGTGGCAGAAGATCATCAAACGAAAAACGCCATGGCTTTGGTCAATAAAAAAGCGGCTGTCCTTGTTAGAGATAAAGAAGCATCTGAAAAAATGTTGACAACAGCGTTTGAAGTCATTGATAATCAAGAACTTATGGATAGTTTTCGTAAAAATATTTTAGGTCTCGCAAAACCAAATGCGGCTAAGGATATAGCACGTGTGGTTGTTGAACAGGCACAAAAATAGTACAGCGGTTTATCATCAAGTATCGGATATTTTAAAAATATCCGATACTTCTGATTTTAAAAGGTTAAATCAACAAAATTTGTCAGCCTAAAACAGCGTTTCTAATCTTTTAGCCATCTTCTTTTTATACCCCTCAGTATCAATCCCCTTTGACAAGGATAAAAAGAGGTTTTTTCACTAAATCTATCATCGGACTGCTCGTTTAGTTTCAATTATCTAACTTTACGCGGTTTTCAAAGCATATAAAAACTCATTCCAAAATTTCAAAATTTCAAAATTCTGTAAACACATTCATCGTAGAGCCAATTTTCAGTCTTTTTACCTAAAAATTGGATTGAAATTTGACATCTGACATTTTGAAATCAATACGACCATATCAAAATATGAAGAAAAGCTTTATTCTCCTTTTCTCTTTCTGGGCTTTTATCGGTACAAACTTGCTCGCGCAATGTAACCACCCAAATCCCACGGACAACCCTTGCACAGCGCCGACATTTTGCAACAATGCACAATTAAATGCCTTTTGCAGCACCGTCACCACACCTGTTATAGGACGGCAATACCTGAAACCCGCTGCATTTTGCGGCACTTTGGAAAGCCCAAGTTGGGTAAAATTCATTGCGGGTAGCCAGACACATGCCTTTACTTTCACTGCCAATGGTGGTGTTGGTTGCAACGGCAATGGCGTTCAAGCAGCGATTTATGAAGTCGGTGATTGCGCGGATTCAGCAACGTTTATCCAAAAATCGAACTGTATTAATGCCACAGGTGGACAACCCACAGCCACAGTGACGGCAACTGGTTTGACAGTCGGCGCAACTTATTACATCTTAATTGACGGCTATGGTGGACAGGCGTGTTCCTATCAAATCACAAATGCAGGTGCGGGTATTCGTCCAACAAATGAGCTTTTGCCGACCCCCTCAGTCATTTATGGTGCAACAAGCCTTTGTGCAGGTGCAACAAATGTGACTTACAGCGTACCAAAAATTCCAAACGCTTATCAATATAAATTTGATGTGACAATTGGCGGTGTTACAAATAGTTTTCTGCAAAACGACAGCTTTTATACAGTGGCTGCATTTCCTACAACTGGACGTATTTGTGTCAGTTATGTGAACGATTGTACGGCATCGCTCACGCCAAAATGTATAGATGTTACGGTAACAAACAACGCTACCATCACTTTACCAACGGCGTATTTGTGTCCCGGTCAAACTTATACGTTGCCAGATGGCAATATTGAAGACAATTTCCTTCCGCCCAATACGGATCAATCAACGCCTTTTAGCATTCCTAAATCTGGTACAAATGGTGGTTGCGATACCACGTTTAATGTAACAGTTGTCAAATATGCTGATCGGATTTCGACGCAAAATATCCTTTTGAAACCAACGGAGACACGTATTATATGTGGTACTTCGGTTTCGATACCTGCAGCGACTTGCCCCAGCAAAGCCGCTGTCATTGTTTGTAGCGGTGGTGCGACAACAGGTTGTGATTCTATCATCAACTTGACCATTTTTAATGCGAAACAAACGTCAACGATTACACCCGCAAACCCAACGGTCAATTGTAATACGACAACACTGCAAGTCAATCACTCTGACATTTGTGCTGGTATTGGACATAACAATACTTACCAATGGTTTTTACAAGCACAAGCAGGCGACCCCCTCAGTAATTTGAACAATCAACAATCCAATTTGACGGTCAGTCAAACGGGTATTTATACGGTTGTTGTTCGTGATTCAGTTGTTCGGGTAGGGCAAGCAACACGTATTTTTTATGACACCTTACGTGTAACCGTTACTGGTGTAGGCGGCAATGGTACACCCACACAGCCTAGTTTGATAAGTGGCAAAACAGATACAACCGTTTGCCAAGGTGCAAGAACGGTTTTGACCATTCCCGCCGTCCCAAATGCGACAACCTACACATGGTCTTTGACACGTAACGGTGGAACAATCGTTTCAGGGCAAGGCACGACTTCAATAACGATAGATTGGTTGCCAACAACTTCAGGCGATACGGTCGTCGTCATAGCCAGTAATGGATGTGGCACAAGTCCAGCACGCCGTTTAACAGTTCTGATGCTCAACTTTCCGAACCTGTATGCGGGTGTTGACACATCCATTTGTGGTACAATAACTACTTTAAAAGCGACAAATAGTACGTCAAACGGCTCATGGTTTAGTGCATCAACGAATACAGGCGGCGTGGTTTTCACAAATGCCAGTTTGCCCAAAAGCAATGTACAAGTGACGCAATCGGGTCTTTATAAATTGGTGTGGCAAGAAACGTTAAATGGGTGTTCAAAATCAGATACAGTCAATTATACTTTCAATGCTATATCGCAAACAAGCAATTTGAAAGACAGTTGTAATGTTGCACGAACCAATTATTTTGTTAAGTTCAATCTTTCAGGCGGCACAGCACCCTATCAAGTTTTCTTTGCAGGCACAAATACCGTTGCGGGAACTGTCGGTGCTGGCGGCTCATTTATTTCCAATGCTTTAACATTAGGGACAAACTCATTTGATATCAAAGATATCAATATGTGCTCACCAACCCCGCCCATTTCTGTTACGCAAAGTTGTACAAACTGTACTACACGCGCAGGCATTATGGATGTCACTACAGAATTGTCGATTTGTCAAGGCGATACAGCTCGTGCGACCTATCTCGGTGGTTATGTCAACGATGGTAACGATACATTACAATTCGTCTTACATCGTGGCGATCCGCGTTCAGGTGTGTTAGCTCGCAGCAATGCGCCCCGTTTTACTTATCAAGCGGGTATGTTGTTTGAGACACGTTATTTTATATCAGCGATTGCTGGTGATGACAGTACACGTCAAGTCAAATTGACGGATCCTTGTTTCAATTTCAGCCCAGGTGTTGCCGTCATTTTTCATAAAAAACCGACCGCAACGATAGCTGTATCAGATTCTAATTTATGCGTCGGCGCATGTACAAATATTCGTTTCAATATGACGGGTAAGTCGCCTTTTTCAATTGGTATCAGATTGACAGATTCCACAACGCGGGACACATCTTTCAATCTTATCACAGATGGCTACCTTGCACGTATTTGTCCAACTCGGAATACAACTTACCGTCTGTTTTCTGTTAGAGACTCTTTCGGTTGTGCAGATACAACCTTAACACGCCAAGTAACTGTAAGGATTAACCCGCGTGTTTTTGCAGGAACACCCAAAACGCCCCCCCTCAGTATTTGTAGCAGTTTAGACACAACTATTACATTATCAACTCTTTTGACAACTCCAGGAGCAGGTGGAACTTGGACAGAAGTGTCAAATATACCTTCGACAGCTGGTGCATTTACAGCCGTCCCTGGCAGATTCCGTACACGCAACCAAACAACGGGTATTTATAGGTTTGCTTATACAGTTAAGCCCGCAGTAGGTTCGCCATGTCCAAATGATACGGCATTTGTCAATATTGAAATCAAATTTACGCCTGTTGCAGATGCTGGCTTGGACGATACCATCCGTTGCAACAAACCACAAGTGCGTATTGGCGGCACAAATACTTCGACTGGCAACGGCATTACATATCAGTGGTCAGGAGGGATTGGCGGCAACGTGGCGCAACAAGACATAACGCAACCAGGTACTTTTGTCCTTACAGCTACTTCAAATGGTTGTTCTGCAAGAGATACTGTCGTCGTTTTTGTTGATACGGTTACACCGCGTGCTATTATTAGACCTGTGACGCAAACCATCACTTGTTCAGTTACGACCATTCCAATAGACGGTTCAGGTTCTACTCCTGTTGGGCAAATCAATTATTTATGGTTTTTCAACGATATCCCTTTTGACAACAACCCTATCACAGAAGCACGTTTTGGCGGCAGTTATGCATTATCGGTCATCAATCAGCGAAATGGCTGTGTCGATACGGACACCATTAACATTAAAGAAAACACCGTGCCGCCAACAATCAGTATTGTGAAGCCGCAAACCATCAATTGTAAAGACTCCATAGTGACCATTGATGGCTCGACGTCTTCGCGGGGCAATAATTATACTTTTAATTGGAAATCATCAAACGGAGGTAAGTTTTTTAGTGATTCGACGACCCTAACCCCCAAAGTCAAAGTGTCAGGTTTTTATCTTTTGTCTATTACAGATACGACAAATAGTTGTAAGGACTCTTCATTTGTCTTTGTACCTATTGATCAAGTTTTCCCAGTTGCTTCTGCTATTGCAACAGATTCCTTGAATTGTACAAATCCAACGGTTGCATTAAGTGGGCGTGGTTCAACTTTGAGTGCTAATATCAATTATAATTGGACGGCACAAACAGGACATATCCTGTCGGGAGCCAAGACGCTCAACCCCATCGTAGATGAACCTGGCTTCTATGTCTTAACCGTTCAAAATAGTAAAAACTTTTGTGTTGGTATTGACACCGTAGAAGTCATTCAAAACAATCAACGTCCAACAGGTATCAGTATTTCCATCAAAAAACCGTCTTGTTATAATGAATGTGATGCCACTTTAGGCATTGTCAGCGTTCAGGGTGGTACATCTCCTTATATCTATTCACTTGATGGTAAGGTATTTACGACAAAAAAGGCTTTCTCAAACCAATGTGCAGGTACTTTCAAACTGACTGTACAAGACGCTGGCGGCTGTTTGTTGGATACTTTATTTTCTATATCTCAACCCAAACAATTATCGGTTTCTTTGGGCATTGATACAACCATCAAATTGGGCGATAGCTTACTGTTGCGCGCATTAACCAATGCCGATACCATTAGAAGCATCGTTTGGAATCCACTTGCGGACTCTACAAACTGCCCAAAAGGTAAATTCTGTACGGAACAATGGATTCGTCCAACACAAGGAACAACTTATACAGCAACCTTGACAGACCAAAACGGTTGTCGGACAGTGGGGCGTATCAATGTCGGTATTGACAAGCGCAGACCTATTTTTGTTCCAACTGCCTTTTCGCCTAATAATGACTCATACAATGATGTATTGATGATTAATGGCAGTCAAGTGGTCAAAAGCATCAAACGTTTCCATATTTATGACCGTTGGGGCGAGCAGGTGTTTGCAAAAGCCAATTTCCAAACCGACGACCCTAATTTTGGTTGGGATGGTCGCCACAAAGGACGCGATGCACAACCAGGGGTTTATGTCTATTACATTGAAGTTGAATATTTCGATAATACCATTGATATTATTAAAGGTGATATAACGCTGATGCGATAAATTTTTATCCCCTCAGTAAAAACGACAAAAAGCCCGAATCTCAAGCAGATTTGGGCTTTTTCCGTTACAACTGGAATGTTTTGAATTATCATCAAACCCCTCCGTAAAACCATAAAAAAAGATGTAACTTGCTTCCATAAAAAACTATTCATTATTATTCATGAAAGTATCCATCATCAACACAGGTTTTTTCAAATTAGACGGCGGTGCCATGTTCGGTATTGTGCCTAAACGATTGTGGGAAAAACTGAATCCACCCGACGAAAACAACCTTTGCACATGGTCTATGCGCTGTCTTTTGATAGAAACGGATAACCACAAAATATTGGTTGATACTGGTTTAGGTGACAAACAAGACGCACGTTTTCGCTCTCATTTTGAACCATTTGGTGAAGAAAATCTTTTACAAAGCCTTGAAAAACAAGGACTTACTGCAAACGATATAACTGATGTCTTTTTAACACATCTTCATTTTGACCATTGTGGTGGTGCCATTGCTCGAAATACTGAGGGGGTGCTTTTTCCTGTTTTTACCAATGCCACATATTGGTCAAACCAAAGACATTGGGATTGGGCGATGTCACCTAATCCGCGTGAACAAGCCTCGTTTTTGAAGGAAAACTTTGAACCCTTGAAGGATTGGGGTGTCTTGAAGTTTGTTGAACACGATGGACAAGAAGTCTTCGAAGGCGTAAAATTTCATTTTCAATACGGTCATACAGAAGCGATGATGTCTTTGGAAATTCAAATGGGCGACAAAACGCTGTTCTATTGTGCTGATACAATACCGTCTTCGTGGCATGTGAATATGCCTTATGTCATGGCTTACGATGTGCGCCCTTTGGAGACCTTGAAAGAGAAGGCAGCGATTTTGGAACGGGCAAATACTGAGGGGTGGTATCTCATCTTTGAACACGACCCTTTGACCGAATGTGCAACTGTCAAAAAGAATGAATCGGGGCGGATTGTTGTGGACAAGAAGCATCTTTTGAGTGAGATAAATGATTTTTAGGCTGCTTTACGTGTCGGATACTTTAAAAATATCCGATACGTATAACACAATTTCACCCATCTCAATTTACATATTTCCTATCAATTCATTTAGTTCATTCAGTATTTTATTTTTAATTTCAAATAACTACAGAATTAAACCCATGCTTTTTGATTTTATAAAAAACAAAACAGCATTATCATTAAAAAACTGACTCACCATATTACTTTCGTTCTTTTATTTTGATTAAAACGTATCAATCAACTTAATTAACATTCATTTATGGAAGAATTGGCTGCGCTCACCAAAGCGCATACGGAACTTGTTCATTCTATTGACACTGTTTGGGTCGCCATCTGTGCGGCTCTAATTTTTCAGATGGAAGGCGGCTTCGCACTTTTAGAGGCGGGCTTTGTCCGCTCAAAAAATTCAGTCAGTGTCATTGCAAAGGTCATTATAGACATTATGTTTGGCGGAATTGCTTTTTATGCAGTCGGTTTTGGCATTGCGTACGGCGAATCAAATGGTTGGGGCGGCTTTGATATCGGTATCCCTAATCGTGATTTGGGCTTGGGTTTAACCATTTCCAACACCTTGTTTTGGTTTATTCAAATGGGTTTTGCGGTTGCTGCGATTTCTATCGTTTCAGGTGCGATGGCTGAACGCATGAAAATATGGGCTTATGCCGTTTATGTCACCATTTTTTGCGCTGTCCTTTATCCTTTTGCAGCACATTGGGTCTGGAATCCCAAAGGCTGGTTAGTGACGATGGGTTTCAACGACTTTGCAGGTTCTTCGGCTGTCCATGCGATGGGCGGTTTTGCGGCTTTGGCAGGAGCCATGATTTTAGGGCCTCGCATAGGCAAATACAATGCAGATGGTTCTATCAATGCCATTCCTGGACACAACTTGACGCTGTCTGCGGTCGGTGCATTTATCTTGTGGTTCGGCTGGTTTGGCTTCAATCCAGGTTCAACGTTGGCGGCTGTTGGCAAATGGGAACTCATCGGAACGGTTGCCACCAACACCTTTTTAGCTTCTGCGATGGGCGGTATTTCAACGATGATTTATACCCAATTTTGGTACAGAAAAGTGGATATTACGATGGTTATCAATGGCATTTTGGCGGGTCTCGTTGCCATCACGGCCGGTTGCAATGTCGTGAGTCCTAATTCTGCTATTATGATTGGCTTAGTGGCTGGTATTTTGGTTGATATTGCTGTTGTCACCATTGACAAAATGCATATTGACGACCCAGTTGGTGCGATTGCTGTGCATGGCATCAACGGCTTGTTCGGAACGCTTGCCGTAGGGCTTTTTGCAACAAAAGGTGGCTTGTTTACTACGGGTGACTTTCATTTATTGGGCGTTCAAGCACTCGGTGTCGCAGCAATTGGCTCGTTTTCATTTGTCACTAGCTACGGTGTTTTAACCATTTTAAATAAAACAATGGGCATTCGTATTACACGTATTGAAGAACAAGCAGGCATTGACAATGTGGAATACGGTGTAGAAGCTTATGCTGTTTTTGAATGATGAATGGTGAATGGTGAATGGTGAATGGTGAATTTTAATCGTAACTGATTGATATTCAATTTCATAATCTTAAAAAACAATGGTTCTCTGAAAAATTTTGTCGTTTAGTTAGCATGTCTAAGTTCGGGGAACTTTGGAAGTTCCCCGAACTTTAGCAGCTCTTTACAAAAACTATCAGAGAACCAAACAAAAAAATATTAGAATGAAAAAAATTGAAGCAATCGTAAAACCTTCAAAATTAAAGGCAATTCAAGCAGGGCTTATTGCCGCCAACATTCCTTGCATGACCGTCATGCCTGTGAAAGGCGCAGGGATGCAAAAAGGCTATGCAGAAGTCTATCGCGGTACGGAAAGACCTTTGATACTACTCTCAAAAGTGATGATTATATGTGTCGTCAGCGAGGAGAATGTGGAAAAATGTGTGGATGTCATTTTGGATAACGCATCAGAAGAGAATGTCGGCGACGGTAAAATCTTTATTTATGATGTCGTAGATGCGATTAGAATTAGAAACCGTCAAAGAGGCGTGGACGCGATTAGATGATAATGGATAGTGGATAATGGATAGCTGATAATGGATAATACTGAGGGGTATTATCCATTATCCACTATCATCTATCCATTATAAATTTACTTGTTTGTGATGATAGAAACAGCAGCACCGCGTGGCGCAACCTGTTGAACCAAACCGCGAGCGACGAAAGTATAAATCTTACCTTCTTCAAAAGTCACATTCGGAACAGTGAATAATAAATTCGTTGTGCCTGAAATTTTAATCTTGAAATCATAAGTACCTTTCGCCAATTCAACGTAATTCACCAGTGCTGGAAAAATAACATTTGAAAATTGACTGTTTGTTGTAGCAACGGCGCCGGGTGCTACGGCTTCAACATCAATATTGACATTGGCATCAGGAATCAAATGTACCAAACGCACTTTTGCTTTACCTGCAGCTGGCGCTAATAAATTATCAGGACCATAAAGCGCACGAATCGTTTTCGCAGCGTCCTTGTCTCGGTAAACAAAAACAGAATAACCCACATCTTTACTGTTCAATTGTAAAGAATCTAAGGAAATAGACTGACCTGTTTTTGCTGCCAATACTTTAAAGTTTGTTTTTTTACCTGCTGTCAATTCCGTTTCATAATAAGCCATTCCCTTAGAATAAATCAAAGAATCAAGGTTGATTTTTTTGCCATCTACTTGAAAGTCAATCGCAGGGGCATCAACAGCCGCATGATATACTTGAATTTTACCATACTCCTTTACCACTGTCGGGGTAGTTTCATCTGGCGTACAAGAAGTAAAAAACATTGCAGCAGTTGTTAAGATAAGAATCGGTTTTGCTAATCTAATAGTCATAAAAATAAGAGTTTTTTAAGTCTGTAAATAAAAAAATTATCTGCTTTTGTCGTTATAGTTGTTTTTAGCTCATTACACATGACCCATTACTCACTACTCTTCTTCTCTGTTTATCAAAATTTTGTCAATACGCATACCATCCATATCAATAATTTCAAAAACGAAACCATTCCATTTAGTGATTTCGCCCGTTGTTGGCAAATGACCCAGTTCATGTAAGATAAAGCCGCTTATGGTATGAAATCCTTCGCTGACGTGCCCGTCGTCGTCCATATCAAACTCCTTTAAAAAGTCGTCCCAAGCATATTGACCGTCAATGAGCCATGAGCCGTCTTCACGTTCAAACATTTCATAAGAAATTTGACCATCATGTTCAGAAATATCTCCCACCAAAGCATCAAAAACGTCGTTTATCGTCACAATACCCACCAAAGAACCGTATTCATCAACCACTAAGCCTTGATGTATCTTTGATTCCTTGAATTTTTCCAACGCAGAATAAGCATTCATTGTTTCAGGAAAATAATTGACTGTGCGAACCATTTTACTGAAGTCAATACTTTCATTACGCAGTAAAGCCGCCAGTAAATCTTTGACATTGACGATGCCTTTCACGTTGTCCAATTCGTCTTCACAGACGGGATAAACGGCGTGACCATACTTTTGAATGATGGCTAAATTCTCTTCATTTGTGTCATTAATATCTATCCAAACTATATCAGAACGATGCGACATCAATGAACCCACCTTTTTATCGCCCAAGTGAAACACGTTTTCGACGATGTCCTGCTCTATCTCTTCAATTGTTCCGGCTGTTGCGCCTTCATCAATAATCGCTTTGATTTCCTCTTCGGTCACCCTTGAAATATCGGTTTTAATGCCTAAAAATCGTATAAAAATCTCTGTCACACGACTCAAAAGCCATACGAAAGGGCTTGCAAGACGTGAAATCCACAAGAATGGTATCGCCACGTATTGTGCAACCGTTTCAGGTTTCGACAAACCAATACGTTTCGGAATCATCTCACCAAAAACAATCGAGATAAAAGCAACTAAAAGGACATTGAGAACATGGGCGATTTCAAGAGCATAAATGCCTATAAAGGGAACTTTCGCAATCCAGGGTTCCATAGATTCGGCATACGCCTCACCACAAAGAATACCAATCATGATAGCAACGAGAGTGATACCAATTTGAACTGTTGAAAGATAAATATTCGGGATATGGGTTAATGCCAATGCTGCTTTTGCGCCACTATTTCCACGTTTTGCCGCCAACTCTAAACGAATCTTTCGAGCTGTACTGAGCGAGATTTCAGCCATTGAAAATAAGCCGCTAATCAGAGTCAGTATAATAAGTAATAAAAAACTATTCATTTTGTAGTTTTAAAAATCGTCGCAAAAGTAAAACATTCGAACAATTTAAGCCTAATTTTATGCCCAAATCAAAAACTTAATTTTCAACAATGGATTCACAAAGCTATGTGTTACTTGAAACACAGTTCTTTCCACCCATACAATACCTGTCCACGCTGATAAAGCACCCCTCAGTGATTTTGGAAAAAAACGAGCATTTTCAGAAAGGAACTTACCGAAATCGTTGTACTATTGCTACAGCCCAAGGTGTCCAAACATTGAGCATTCCACTTAAAAAAGGTAAAAATCAACAACAAATCATCACAGATGTACAGATTTCGTATGATGCGCATTGGCAACGCCCATTTTGGCGCACCTTACAAACGGCTTATGGCAACGCCCCATTTTGGGAACATTATGCGCCTGTGTTTGAGCCTTTTTTTACTAAAAATTATACATTTCTGTTTGATTATAATTTCGAGATTTTACAAACCCTCATTAAAATATTAAAACTTCAAAAATCAATAACAGTTTCATTTACAGACACTTATTTGTCCGATTTTACTGAGGGGGTAGATTTTCGCAATCAATGCACGCCTCAATATCAACCAGAAAATCCCAAGCGTTATGCACAAGTTTTTGAAGACAGAAACGGTTTTATACCACATTTAAGCATCTTAGATCTCATTTTTTGCAGCGGCAATCAATCGCTTGATATTTTAAAATGATCACAACCACCACAGCCGTCCAATTCAATCAAATACTGCGTCAAGCGAGCCTTGTGCTCATATCCATTTTGCTTGCCAAAAGTGGACTGACAACAGGCGATATTGGCGTTTATGAAACCTTGATGTTTATAGGGACAACCGTGAGTTATTTTTGGCTCAATGCCCTCATTCAAACCGCTTTGGCTTATATCCCTTCTTTATCAGAGAAAGAAAAACCAAAAACCATTTTCAATATCTTCCTCATTTTCAATGGATTAAGTCTCTTACTTTTTGCGATACTTCTTTTATTCAAATACCCCATTTCTGTATTCTTTACTGGCAAAACAGACTTGCCGTTCTTTGAGTTATACGTCCTTTATTTAGTCCTCAACTTCCCGCCTCTCCTACTCGAAAGCCTTTGGACAGTTGACAACAGACCCCTCAGTATAATAGCGTATTCCGTCGTTTCGCACATCTTTTTGCCTTTTGCGATAGTCGTCCCTTTATGGTTTGGCAAACCTTTTTTGTGGAGTTTTTATGGCATGATAACCATTGCAGCCCTCCGTTATATCTGGTTGATAATCACTGTTTTACAAAACAATAAAAGCAAAACCGTTTCCACAGATATCATCCGTTCGTTTCTGTTGTTGGCAATGCCACTCATGGCTTATTCCTTCCTCAATGGTTTTGTCACGTCCTTCACCAGTTGGATTGTCAATTGGTTTCACAATGGCGACACGCATATTTTCGCCGTTTTTCGCTACGGTGCAAGAGAATTCCCCCTTGCCCTCGCCCTCGCCACAGGTTTATCGAACAGCCTCATCCCCGTCATTGCAAAAGACACAAAAGACGGTTTAGCCGTTCTAAAAAAGAAATCAGAAAAACTGTGGCACATCCTTTTCCCAACATCTATTGTCTTGATGTTGACCGCTAAGACCCTTTTCCCCATCGTTTTTAACCCTTCTTTTACGGACAGCGCGGGTGTCTTTTGCGTCTTTTTACTCTTACTCACAAGCCGCGCTTTATTCCCACAATCTATATTGTTGGCTTTAAAAGAAACCAAAACCATGCTGTGGATTTCCATCATCGAAACCCTTGTCATCGTTGTTTTGTGTTTTTTGCTTATAAAACCGTTTGATACTGAGGGGGTCGCATGGGCTTTGGTTTTAGGGTTTCTAGTAGAAAAAATATTGATTATTGCGTTTTTGAAAAAACGTTATACTATTGATTTTCAAGATTATACGAATGCAAAACTATATTTGATATATAGTTTTCTACTTTTGTCCAGCTATTTTGTACAGCATCTATTTTAATAAAAATGACAATAAAAGAAGCCAAGTCCGATTTCATAAAAACAATGACCCCTCCCTACGGTGAAGGAGAAGCCCGCGCCATGAGCCGCTACGTTTTTGAAGATTATTTCGGGTCAAAACATGATGCAGAGACATTTCATGATTTCCTAATCGAAGATTTTGAAAAAATAAAACACCGTTTGCTCGCTGGCGAACCCGTCCAATATGTCGTCGGTTTTGCATGGTTTTATGGTCTCAAATTCAAAGTCAATCCCAACGTCCTCATCCCAAGACCTGAAACCGAAGAACTCGTAGAATGGATATTAGAAACCGCTAAAAAACATTCACCACCAACTGCGAGGTATCGAAGCAGCACCATTCACCACCAACTGCGAGCTATCGAAGCAGCACCATTAAAGGTACTTGATATCGGTACAGGTTCTGGTTGCATTCCGATTACATTGAAAGTTAAAAACCCTGCTTTAACGGTCACTGCCGTTGACATCAGCGAAGGCGCACTCATCACCGCCAGCCGCAACGCTTACCGCATGAACGCCGATGTTGATTTCACACGTATAGATATATTGAATAAAAACGACTGGACACAACTCGCTGATTTCCATATCATTGTAAGCAATCCGCCTTATATTCCCACAAAAGAAAAAGCCTTGATGGAAAACAATGTATTGGATTACGAACCACACCTCGCGCTGTTTGTAGACAATGACGATACCTTGATTTTCTATGAAAAGATAGCGGATTTTGCTTTAAAACATCTTTATACTGAGGGGGTGCTTTTTTATGAATGTAATGAATACAATGCACTTGATGTTGTTGACATGCTCGAAAAGAAAGGCTTTAAAAACGTTGAATTGCGAAAGGATATGAGTGGAAAAGATAGGATGATTCGGGCATCAGGTATAGTAAACAGAAAAGGAGATTAATTGATAATATTTTTTTTTGAAAAAAAATATTATCAATTAATCTCCTTTTCTGTTTACTATACCTCCTCTATTCTTAGATTTGCCTCATGTCTGAAAAAAAGAAATTATTAGAGGTCAAAGACCTCGAAGTTCAGTTTGAAACAGAAAACAGAACGATAACGGCGGTCAAACGCATCAGTTTTACGCTGCACCGTGGCGAAACGGTTGGCATTGTCGGCGAATCGGGTTCGGGCAAGTCGGTTACGTCTCTGTCCATCATGCGTTTGATTGCCGAGCCGCCTGGACGTATTTCAAACGGTCAAATCCTGTTTCATACTGAGGGGGGTGATGTCGTGGATTTATTGACTTTGAAAGAGAAAGAAATGCAAAAACATCGCGGCAACGACATTGCGATGATTTTTCAAGAGCCGATGACTTCTCTAAACCCTGTTTATACCTGCGGCGACCAAGTATTAGAAGCCATTTTGACGCATCAAAAGATATCAAAACAAGCGGCACGTGAACAGACGATTGCCTTGTTTGAAAAAGTGCAACTCCCCGACCCCGAACGCGCATTTAGAAGTTATCCACACCAACTGAGCGGTGGACAAAAGCAACGTGTGATGATTGCGATGGCGATGTCTTGCAACCCCTCCATATTGATTGCCGACGAACCGACAACTGCGCTCGATGTCACCGTTCAACAAACCATTTTAGAATTGATGAAGGATTTGCAACGCGCATCCGACACCGCCGTGGTGTTCATCACACATGATTTGGGCGTGATTGCAGAGATTGCAGACCGTGTTTTGGTGATGTACAAAGGTGAAATTGTTGAAGAAGGTGATGTCCGTCAGATATTCAAATCTCCTAAACATCCTTATACAAAAAGCCTTTTGGCGTGTCGTCCGCCTTTGGGCGATAGGCTGCGGCGCTTGCCCGTTGTCGCTGATTTCATGGAAGTTGAAACAAACCCAGACGGTACTACCCACATCATTGAAAAAGCGGAATCTGTGGGACAGCTTTTGTCAGAAATGAAGATACCACAAGCCGAAATCCAAGCTCGTTTGTCCGATTTGATGAAAAACGAACCGATTTTAAGGGTCGAAAATCTCAAAACATGGTTTCCATCGAAGCATAATTTCTTCGGAAAACCCATTGACTTTGTAAAAGCCGTTGATGATGTGAGTTTTAATGTTTACCCAGGCGAAACACTGGGCTTGGTCGGCGAATCGGGTTGCGGCAAGACGACTTTGGGACGTGCCATTCTCCGTTTGTCGCCCGCTACTGAGGGGTCTATTTTTTTTGAAAACAACGACTTGGTGCATTTAAATGCGGATAAACTCAAAGCCTTGCGTCGGGACATTCAAATCATTTTTCAAGACCCTTATTCGTCGTTGAATCCACGTATGACGATCGGTTCTGCCATCATGGAACCCATGCAAGTCCATAAAATGTACAAAAACGACGCAGAACGCAAGGAAAAAGTCATTGAATTGCTTGAAACGGTCAGCATGAATGCGAATCATTTCAATCGTTATCCGCACGAGTTTTCAGGTGGACAAAGACAACGTATTTGTATTGCACGCGCTTTGGCATTGAATCCAAAATTTATTATTTGTGATGAATCTGTTTCCGCCTTAGATGTTTCTGTTCAAGCCCAAGTCTTGAATTTATTGATAGAATTAAGGCAAAAAATGCAGTTTACATGTATATTTATCAGCCATGATTTGTCGGTTGTTAAATTCATTTCTGATAGAATGATTGTGATGAACAAAGGTAAAATTGAAGAAATGGGTGTGGCTGATGATATTTACAATAATCCACAAAAAGAATACACAAAACGGCTTATTGAAGCGATTCCCAAAGGACTTTGAGTAATGGTGAATAAACTAAACGATTGCAATCAACTATGGCTGACACAAATTACACGAATTACACGAATTATTTTTATTAGCTTTTGAAATTCTGATATTAGAATCCTTAAATTTCACCATTTTAATTCGTGTAATTTGTGAAATTCGTGTCGGAAAAGTAATTGGAACGGTTTTAACACTTTATGAAAAATAACATCATCGGCTTTGTCTTTGCGGGATTATGGGCTTCCGCTTCGGTGGCGACGAAAATAGGTCTTTTGTCTGCACAACCATTAACCATAGCCAATTTGCGCTTCTTTATTGCAGGTTTTTTGATGCTTTTGGGCGCATACGTTTTCCGAAAATACAGATTGCCAGAACGCGATGAATGGATGCCTTTACTCATTTATGGCTTGTTAAATGTCACCGTATATCTCGGTTTATTCATCGTTGCACTGCAAGAATTGTCGGCAGGTGTAGGTAGTTTAGTACCTGCTCTTAATCCCTTAATGATTTCGATTTTATCGGCTATTTGGATAAAAAGAAGAGTCAAACAAACAGAATGGACGGGTTTGTTGCTCGGTTTCCTAGGCGTTGCGATTGTTATTTACCCATTGATAAAAGAAAGTTATGTCACGCTGTGGGGTTTGACTTTGATGTTTTTCAGCCTACTCTCCTACTCCATCGGAACGGTTTATTATTCAAGTCGCACATGGCGATTGCCGATATTAGCGATTAATGCTTGGCAAGTTTTGTTTGGTGGCATCTGTTTGCTGCCTTTCACGTTTACCATGACCGATTTTTCACGCAATCATTTTGACCATAATTATTGGGTTTCTGTGGGTTGGTTGGTCGTTGTGTCCATTCTTGCTGTTCAAATGTGGTTGTATTTGCTAAAAATCAATCCCATCAAAGCTTCTTTATGGCTGTATCTCTGCCCTACTTTCGGTTTTATTTATGCCAAATTGTTGTTGAATGAGCCGATAACAGCTTATACAGTTGTTGGAACATTGATAGTGATTGTTGGATTGTATATTGGACAGAAAAAAACGAGGGCGAAACTTGTAACGTCTTTGGAAAACCCTTAGTCTTATTTTTATCTAACGTCTGCGAGGTTTGAAACCTCGCCGACGTTTAAATCTAAAATCACATGACAATAAAGAAAAAAACAGTTTTTAAAACCCTATTCATTATAACGCTCATAGCTGCAACGTTAGGCTACTTTGTTGTAGAAAACGTCCTACCTTATGCGGGCATAAAACCATACAAAGTCAACGTAGCTGCCTTAACCGAATTTAAAAACGGCATTTTGCCAAGCGATTATGGTCTTGATTTCGAACCACTCAATATTCAAACAAAAGACAGCTTGATACTGAGGGGGTACTTTATCAAAACTGAAAAGCCGCGTGGCACCATCATTTTGATACATGGCATCGCTGATTGTAAGGAACATTTTTATCCTTTTTGTCAACAACTCAAATCAATCGGTTGCCAAACCATTGTTTTCGATTTACGTGCGCATGGTCAAAGTGGAGGCGACTATTGTACTTTCGGTTATTTTGAAAAAAATGATTTGGACATTCTTATAGATTCATTGATTCTAAAAAACATCAAACAACCTTTTGGTATTTATGGCAATTCATTAGGCGGTGCTGTGGCGTTGCAAGTTTTAGGTGAAAACAAAAACCTAAATTTTGGTATCATAGAAAGCACATTTGATGAATTTCCAAAGGTTGCCCTTGAATATGGCGAGGATTTTATCGGTATTCGCAGCGAAACCCTGACTAATCATGTGTTAAGAAAATCGGGTGACATCGCTCATTTCAATCCTTTTGAAGTCAAGCCTGTTGTGTCTTGCATCCAAATCACTTGCCCAATGTTCATGGCGCATGGCGATTCTGATAATAAAATTCCGGTTGCTTTTGGTGAAAACAATTACAAGGCTTTGAAAACGACGGATAAACAGTTTATACGAGTCCAAGGCGCAGGACATTTTGATTTACATCAAAAAGGGGGCAATGAGTATTGGGAGAAAATGAAGGCGTTTATCTTGAAAAATACGGCGGATACTGAGGGGGGCAATTTTAAAACGAAAAACGAAATATTTACATCGCAGTAAAACTGATTATACTTAAACTGATTAATTTTGCTTAAAATATAGACAAAATGAATATTGAATTGATATTTCTTGTTGAAGATGCCATTGAAGGTGGTTATACGGCTAAAGCCTTAGGTGAAAGCATTTTCACGGAAGGCGATACAATTGAAGAACTTAAAAATAACATCAGAGAAGCCACAATTTGTCATTTTGATGATGATAAGTTACCGAAAATCATTCGGTTAC
>JAYVFS010000315.1:0-2671 GCA_043772905.1 Saprospiraceae bacterium
AAAAATTTAATATAAAGAGTTGAAAATGAGTTTCTAATAATTACCTTTGTTTCGATTTCAAAATAAACAATTTTTTTAACTCTTTAACTTTCTCAAAAATGCAAACAAAGTTTAACTTTCCTACTCGCTACTCGCTACTCGCTACTCGCATTAATGTTTTTTTTGACCATTACCTTACATGCACAAACAGAAAATTCGCTGTTTACACCGATTAAACTACCTAAAAAACTGACTGACGAACAAGCTGTAATGGTTACAAAAATTGAAAAGTACCCTAATGTTAAAAATGTGCAGTATGTCACGGTAAATGATTACACTAAATTTGTTGAAGGTGCATACCTTATTTTTGCTATTCCGAATGAAGTAACTCCCGTCAAAGCTAAAATCAAACGTTCAGAAATACAAAAGAATGGTGATTATGTTCTTTATGCTATTTTTGAAAATAGTTTTGATGACATTTTATTGATTAAAGAAAAAGAAAAGGTTTTTGGCACAATGTCTTTTGGTGCAAATTCTTATCGAATCTATGGGATAGGTAAAGGATTTAGTGCATTGATGACCTTAGATGAAACTACTTCTAACGGTCAATGTGGGAATGATGGTAAAGAAGAACCTCATATTATACCATCAGTATTGCAGGCAAATTCTCCCGAAGTTATTAATCCCTGTATTCCAAGTCCATTAACTTCTGTTTTATGTTTGTTTACTGATGCCGCTAATGCTACTGACCCAGCTATAAGTCAAACGGCAACGATAGGAATGTATAATTTTAACAACGCTCTTTCTAATAGTGCCGTTTCGTCAACTAATGCACGGATAATAATAAATGGTGTAGTTCCTTTATCAGGGTTTATGGAAACCTCAAATGGTAGCCAAGCAGACCTTGATAGATTTGCAATAAACCCAGATGTACAAAATCTTAGAAATCAATTTTCCGCTGATGTCGTAGTACTCTTTACAAATGGTGACTATGGGAATGTTGGAGGTCGTACGAGACAAATTTCGGCAGAGGAACCGAATGCTTATTGTCTGGTAGAAGTTGAATTTGCTGTTAGGGAAAGTTACGAAGTATTTATTCACGAGTTAGGTCATATTTTTGGAGGAAGACATGAAAATGACGTTCCAAGTACACCAACATACTCTCATGGGATGGATTTTGATGTTCGCTATGGTCTATTCAACTGGGGACGAAAAGAATATCGCACGATTATGCGTAATCGAACTAGTGATAGAAAACTTATTTCACATTTTTCAAACCCTGATATTACTTATCAAGGTGTTTCAACGGGTAATTCATCATGCTGCAATGTAGCAAGTGTTATCAGCGAAAATGCGCCAAGAATTTCAAGTTTCAGGACTACGCCAAGTAGCCTTAGCGCATCAATACTCGGTATGGGGTATATATATGAGTCGGGTTCATATTATTGGGAGCCAAGCATAACATGTGGTGTGGGACCTTATACAACACAATGGGATGTTATTTTTCCTAATGGGCAGACTTTTTATAGCG
Source organism: Saprospiraceae bacterium (assembly GCA_043772905.1). GTDB lineage: Bacteria > Bacteroidota > Bacteroidia > Chitinophagales > Saprospiraceae > JAAFJT01. The sequence goes on from JAYVFS010000315.1 coordinate 1,511, forward strand.
AAACGGTTGACAATGACGGTCAATTGCGCTTAGATATTTATCCCTATTCCACAATAGCGCAGTATGGATTTATCACAATTCGGATGACCGTTCGCTCAAGTGATAATCAAGAAACGGTTTCTTTTATGAATGTCTATATTGATTCTTATATGCCTTTTGGTGCTAACCCTGTTGACAAACTAAATAAGCAAAGTGATTATATCAATTTAAAAGGCACCGATATAGAAAGTATTGGTAGTATTTTCCCCAATCCCGCTACATCAAAAGCAAATTTTGATTTTGTTCTCAATCGTGAAACGGAAGTGACTGTATCCCTATTCGATAGTCAAGGTAAGGAAGTCAGAATGTTTCCATTAGGTAAAAAAACGAAGGGCTACAATCAACAAGAAATAGATATTTCGAATCTAAAAGCGGGTATTTACTTATGTCGTATTACCGCAAAGGGTTCGTTTTCTACGCAAAAATTCTCAATTGTTCATTAAATTATGCTAATGATTGGTTGTTCAACGCAAGTTGAACAACCAATTCCTTTTCTTATAACAATAAAAATATTAGATATGAAAAATATAATTATCATTTCCGTATTTCTTTTAATATTGATTTTCGGCTGTAAGAAAAAAAAGGTAGAACCTCTTTATGGTACCATTTCATCTTTACTTTTTGATGGTAAGCCCATACAAAGAGAAGGTACTAAGTTGCAGATTTTAGCTTATAATACATCTGATCGGTGTAAAATTTCTCAATATGGGATTCAGATTTTTTTGCGATCTTTTAATGATACTTTGATAGAAACAATATCTGTCTCTGATTTACCTATGATGAAAACAGGAATAATATCACTCGCAAAAGGGTTCGGGTATTGTGATACCATTCCTGAAGTTAGTTTTACTATGGACAGATATGCTGATTTACAAGTGGCTTCTTATGGACCGCTTAAAAATTTTGATAATTATGTCAATATTTTATCTTTTGATAATAAAACAAAAGAGGTGAAAGGTCAGTGTAAATTAACGCTCGTAAATAATACTTATTCTCAATATCAAAAGCAGTTTGGTTATAGAGATACAATAGTCTTTGAAAGTGGCGATTTTACCGTTCGCTTACAATAGTTAAGGATTTATAAAACAACAAAAGCCGACCTTTTACTGAGGGGTCGGCTTT
>JAYVFS010000316.1:0-24366 GCA_043772905.1 Saprospiraceae bacterium
AAAAAAAAGCAAAAACCAATCGAATTTCCGTCTACTATACCTTGTTTCTTCACGTTTTTCAGGTAAAATATAATAAACCACTAAAAAAGTTAGTGTCAGGCCTTTTGAGCCTCAGTAACAGTTTTCCACATCCCTTTGTTAACTTTATGTAATCATTTCTCACACCGTTCCCAATTTTTAGGCTTACCTTTGCGGCATCTTCCAATATAGTTTCAATCATTATCCGACATCTCAATGAGTGAACAAATCAAACACGAATGCGGCATTGCGCTCGTTCGACTTTTGAAGCCATTAGATTTTTACCATAAAAAATATGGTTCAGCATTCTACGGCTTAAATAAACTTCACCTCTTGATGCAAAAACAGCGCAACCGTGGACAAGACGGTGCGGGCATCGCAACCATTAAACTCGACCCAACGCCCGGCACACGCTACCTTAGCCGCAAGCGCTCGAACTCTCAAACACAACACATAAAAGATGTATTTGAGCAAGTATTTTGGCATTTCAAAGACCTCACAGAGGAACAAATCAACGATGCTGATTACTTGAAAGAGCATTACCCGTACATGGGTGAGGTGATGATGGGGCATTTGCGGTATGGCACGCACAGTGGTAATACAATTGAGCAAGTGCATCCGTTTTTGCGCCCAAACAATTGGATTTGTCGCAATTTATTGCTTGCGGGCAATTTCAATATGACAAATGTTGATGAATTATTCCAGTTTTTGGTTGAAGACTTGGGACAGCACCCGAAGGAAAAGTCCGATACGGTGATGGTTATGGAAAAAATGGGGCATTTCCTCGACGATGAAGTGCAACATTGGTTCAATTACTTCAAACGGGATAATTACTCGAATAAGGAATTGACCAATCTCATAGCTGAACACCTCGATGTTCACCGCATTTTGAAACGTGCAGCCAAAGGTTTAGATGGTGGTTATGTACTGATGGGTATGTTGGGTCATGGCGATTCATTTGTTATGCGCGACCCGAATGGCATTCGTCCTGCGTTTTATTATCAAGATGATGAAGTGGTGGTTGTGGCATCTGAACGTCCTGCGATTCAGTCCGTTTTCAATGTCAACTATCAGACAATTCAAGAGTTGAAACCTGCCCACGCTTTAATTATTAAGAAAAGCGGCGCAGTTACAGAAAAAGCCTTTACACAGGAACGTGAACGTTTGGCTTGCTCATTTGAACGCATTTACTTTTCTCGTGGCACGGACCGTGATATTTATTTGGAAAGAAAACAATTGGGCGAACAATTGGCTGAAACCGTTGCCAAAGCAGTGAATTACGATTTCGATAATACTGTTTTTTCGTTCATTCCCAATACCGCCGAAGTCGCTTTTATGGGTATGACGGAAGGTTTATCGAAAATCCAAACACGCCTTAAATCCGAGAAAATCAACGACTTACACATTAAGGGTGAATTTTCTGTTGAAAAAATGGACGATATACTGAGGGGGGCTTTACGCGTTGAAAAATTAGCAGTTAAGGACGACAAAGCCCGTACATTTATCACACAAGACAACAGCCGCGACGATATGGTGGCGCACGTTTATGATGTGACTTATGGCATCATTAAAAATGATGTGGACACTTTGGTTTTGGTTGATGACTCGATTGTACGTGGTACGACTTTGAAAAACTCGGTTATCAAAATTGCGGCGCGTTTGAATCCGAAAAAAATCATCATCGTTTCGTCTGCACCGCAAATTCGTTTTCCAGATTGTTATGGCATTGATATGTCAAAAATGGGTGAATTTGTTGCTTTTCAAGCCCTTATTCGTCTTTTGAATGAACGTGGTTTGGAGGAAAAGTTAGAAATCGTTTATGACAAATGTAAAGCGCAAGAGCATCTGCCGAAGGAACAAATCAAAAATTATGTTCAAGAGTTGTATGACCTTTTTGACTACGAAGACGTGAGTGCTAAAATCGCTGAAATCGTGACGTTGCCAGAAATTGTTCCAGAAGTAGCGGTCATTTATCAGACTTTGGATGGTTTGCATGCCGCTTGCCCTAATAATAAAGGGGATTGGTATTTTAGTGGCGACTACCCAACGCCAGGCGGTAATCGAGTCGTGAATCGAGCGTTTATCAACTATATGGAGAACAAAAATGTTCGAGCGTACTAATTTTACTTTAAGATAAAAAAAGGGCTGTTTTCGCAATGCGGAAGCAGCCTTTTTTGTTTGTAATCTGTTGATAATAAAGCAAATAACTAATAGAAAAGCCTATTATTATAAAAAAATAACATTGTAGAAAATAAAAATGTAAATAAGGAGTTAAGGAGAAAATACCGAATAAATCAAAAAGCATACTTATTCACTACACCAAAAATATTTATTTTATGAATGTTTCTTTTAAGACCTTACTTGCCTGTTTACTTTTTCCAACGCTATTGATAGGACAAAAAATACAGGAAAAACCCGTTTGGCAATTCGATTTGCAATTTGATTTTGCGAAAGCCGATCTTAAAGTGGAGTATCATCCGCGCCTCGATTCTTTAGTAAACGCATTACAAGACTCCACTTTTATGGTGTCAATGACCGCACATACAGATGCTATTGGCGACGCAAAAGCTAATTATGAGCTGTCGCAAAAACGGGCGCAGGCTGTTAAAAGCTATCTTGTCAGTAAAAAAGCACCAGAATCGCGCATCTAAGGGGTATGGCGAGATGCAGCCCATTGCTGCAAATCAGTCGGAAGAAGGCAAACAGCGCAATCGTCGTGTTTCAGTGAATGTCATGCGACGTTTGGCACAAATATCAGGCATTGTAACCGATGGCGATGGGGAAACACCAATCACACATGCTAAAGTCATGTTAGATTCTAAATTTGTAAGAGATTCTGCTTTTACGGATGAAAATGGGGCGTACCGTCTCACAGCACGGCTCAATTTACCTGCTAAAATGCGCGTTGTCCCTGACGCCAGTAATAACTGTAACACTTATGATGGGCAAATATTCACGGTTGACAAATGGTTAACAACTCAAAATATTTCCTTGAAATGTCAAACAAAGCCTCAACCTGTCGTCACTACAACAAAACCACCGATCGATGTTAAAGTCCAAAAAACACCTATTAAAGTAAATATTTCAGGAACGGTGACAAACGATTCTGAGCAACTTGTACAACTTGCCCGTTTAATTTTCAGCAATAAAGATGGTAAAGACACTGTTTTCACAGATAACAAAGGGCATTATTCAATTTCCAATTTGACATATTCAGATATCAGTGTGGGTATATCTGCCAACAGTCATTTGCCTTTTTATCAAGGCATTTTTGTAGATTCTGCTACAAAAAAAGTGGATTTTAAACTTCAAACCATAGCAATTGGCAAAAAAACGGCTTTGAAAGACATCAATTTTTATACAAGTTCGGCAGAAGTCATGGCGGAATCCATACCTTCTTTGGATGAACTTTTGCAATTTATGAAAGAGAATGAGAAGTGTACTATTGAAGTTGGCGGGCACATCACAGCTTTTTCGTCGGCACCTTATCCAGAAGGGTCTCAATTACATTATTTATCGCTTGCCCGTGCTAAAATGGTTTGTGCGTATCTTATCGAAAAAGGTATTAATGCCAACCGCTTGACTTATAAAGGTTACTCGAACTTTAATATGATTCATGAATCTCCACAAACGGAATTAGAACATAAGACAAACCGCCGCGTCGAAATTAAGATTATCAGCGATGGCAGTAAGTGACCCCTCAGTATTTCATTGATAATCAAATAGTTAAATGGTTGTATTGCTTTATAATTAACCATATTAAGCAATACAACCATTTATCAAATCAGCCTTTTATTTTTTCCTATCCAACCACCAACGCAGACCCACGTAAGCCCTTCTACCCATCATAGGTGCATAAACTTGTGTGGCATCAAAATAAATACTCGTCGGGTTGTCATACGCAATAATCGGATTGTGTTGCGTGTAATTGGCTATGTTTTCAACACCACCATAGACTTCAAATGTCTTGAAAAAACGATTAATCGAGGCGTTCATCAAGTAAAACTTGGGTGAATACGGCTCAAAAAGGTGTAAATACTGAGGGGGGGTATAACTACGGTCAGCCAAACGTTGTTGTCCAGTCAACGAAACTGTGTAGTTAAAAAGCCATTTTTTATCAGCTGTTTTGTAGTCCAAAGCCACCAAACCACGATGTTTAGCCACCAAAGGCGTTTCATCTAATTTGCCGTTATAGGTCGTCCGCACATCGTTGAATTTATAAGCGACTTTGACATCAAAACCTTTAAAAATCTCTGCCGTTACCATCGCCAAAAACGTGTTGGAGAATGATTTTCCAGTCAAATTATAGAATTGAACTTTTTGAAAATCGGTTTCTGCATCAACAATAATTTGGTTGACAAATTCGGTTCGGTACAAGTCAATGCTCAGACGGGCATCTCGTGTGTCAGAAAGGCTAACCGTTTTGACAAAATTTAAACCAAAATTCCAAGCGTCTTCTGGTTTTAAATTTGGAGAAACGACGATTTCTCTATTCGTTGCCAAATAAGATACGTTTTCTGCAATCGGGCTTGCCATGCGCACACCACGTCCTGCGACAAAACGAATGACATCGCCTTCGTTGAAATTATATTTCAAATTCAAACGTGGCGTAACAAAAAAGCCTGCAATATTGTGATAATCTGCCCGCAAACCTGCGACAATCGTTATGTCGTTATAGCCTTTCAAAGTCGGGCGATTATAAACATATTCGCCAAAAGCACCTGCCGTTTTTTCTGTCCGTGAAATGTCTTTGTCGTTCAAAAATTCCCGATAATCATCTATTTGACTGCTGCCGCCGAACTGCAATTTATGATCAGTTGTGCCGAGAATCGTAGCATAAAGCACGTTGCCGTAAAAACTGCGCTGCGTGCCATAGTAGCGATTTTTCCCATAATTGGCATTCAAATCATGGTAAGTTGCCGACCATTGCGAACCCAATGCATTGTAAGGTTTCGCAAAACCCAAATAGCCTAATTTACCGAGAACAGAAATGCGTTGATTTTGAACATTGATAGAAAATGGATTTGTAATCGCTTTATTTTCAATCAATTGTCCACTTTTTCGTTCTTCTGTAATGCCATGAACAAAAAGCTGTCCTTCAATTTTATCATCTCTATAAAATGCTCGATACATGCCGTTGAGTTGTTTTTTCAAAGGCATATCCACAAAACCATTGTCGTCGTGGTCGAGTTTGTTTTGCAACATACTGCCATGTAACAAAAGGCTTTGAGCAAATTTTTCACTGTTCACTTTATTCAAATGCACATTGGCTTCGACACGTCCTGTACTTTCTGTATAAAGATTGACGAAAACCGCTTTGTCCTCGCCAGGTTCTACTAAACCGACATTGATTTGACCCGTAATGCTTTGATAACCATTGCGAACAGAACCCGCACCTTTGTTAATGTCAATGTTTTTAATCCAAGTGCCAGGCAAATATTCGAGGGCATAAGGCTGCGCCAAACCATAAAAATCAGGACGGTTTTCCACCATCAACTGTGTATAAATGCCCCGCAAACCCAACATTTGGATTTCTTTCGCACCTGTCACAGCATCAGAATATTGAATGTCAACCGAGCCGTTTGTCTCAAAACTTTCAGACAAATTGCAGCAAGGTGCTTTTTTCAACTCATTGGAACTGATGCGCTCCACATTACGTGGGTCAAGTGACGATACTTTGTTATCGCCACGTCTGCCTTGAATTTCAACGGTTTTAAGCGTTTTTGGTACGTTTAATTGAATCGAAATATCGTTTTGGTCAGGTTTGAGTGTCAACATAAACATCTCATAACCGACAAATTCGACGTGAACCATAGATGATTTTGTACGGCGTGGCAACTCAAATTTGCCATCATTGTCCGTCAAAGTTTCTGCACTTTTGTCCATCCAATAGACGTGTGCGCCAATGACAGATTCGCCTTTTTCGTCTTTGACGACACCCCTCAGTATTTGTGCATTGAGCGAAAATGAGAGTAGTATAAAAGCGATTAGTATATTGATTTTCATTGCTTTACAAGATTAAATCGTGATTAATCTTTAAAACACTTTCGTTGAAAAAAGTGCCCTCAGTATTGTTTTTCAAAAACATACTGAGGGGGTCACTTTTACTGCTTTTTGGCTTTTGCTTTCGGTTTTACCTCTACTAAGTCCATTTTACATTTACCGCAAGTGCCTGCATGATCTGTCGCAGGTTCGCAGTGCATGGGACATTCGTATATGGTTTTTTCCGTTGCTTTTTTCGCTTTTTTAGACGTTTTTGCTTTGTGTGTTTTTTCCGTTGCTGGTGCGCTTTGCGCAAACGAAACGGTCGTACCCAAAGCCATCAAAGCGATAGCCATTACGAGTTTTTTCATAACGAAAGTTAATTTTAAAGATTAAGAAAAATGATTACTGTTTTTTAGGCTCAGCTGTTGTGATGCGGCTACGGTCATATTGGCAACATTCATCCAATTTGTAGTAAGCCTTATCATCTGCCTTGTAGTTTTGATTGTCATAACCAATGAGCGCAACGCGTTTCAAAATGGCATCGGCATTGGTCTTTGTTGAATCGTAACTGACAATCAGTTTGAGGGCTTCGTCGTCCCAATTCGCTGTTTTCATGCCTTTGAGACCGAAACAAGCTGTTTCGATTTTCTTTTTGCACATATTACAGTCGCCATTGACGACAAGCGTATCGGTGACAATTGAAGATTGAGCTGTTGTAGAAGCTATAGAAAGGAATATAAATGCTGCTATCAAGCAGAGAGAAGACATTAATTTTTTCATCGTTTTTATGATTTATTAGGCTGTTTCCAAGCAATTATAGCATGAAATAGCCTGTTTTTTAAATTAAAGTAATTTATAAACATAAGACTTTTTTGTCATTCTGAACGATGTGAAAGAATCTGATTAAAATAACATTCAGATTCTTTCACATCGTTCAGAATGACAAAAAAAATAAAACGATGAAATCTAACAACGATAAACTTGAATAAAATTAAGGAGTTTTCGTCCCCAATACAGAGGGGGTGGTGGGCGAGGAAGCGCTTCAGTTTGAAGGTTTATTAGGTCGAATTTAGGAGGGAAAGTTGTGGGAAAAGAAGCGGTAGGCACAACAGCGAGTAACTCGATGCCAGGCAATTCCGTTTTCTTTATTTCCAAAAATTTGAGATCTGCCTTAAATAGTTTCTTTGTTTTTTTTGTACAATCTTGGTCACTCTGACCCACTTTTGTACAAGTTGATTTCATTAGGGCTTCTTGGCAACAAGGTGGTAAATCAGAAAAGCCTTCTGGAAGCGGGGTGCTTTCAGAAGGCTTTTTATCACAATCATCTTCAATTTCGACAAGTGAAATTTTAGTTTCACCTGTACAAAAACAGTAAACTGAATTAGCACTTAGGCCCATCGTTGAAATCATAACGATAGCGATGAGGAAAGTGATTGTAATATGTTTTACACTGTTTTTCAAAATTTTATGTTGATAAATTAAGACATTTTACTTGAAAACAGGCTTTAAAAAGGCTTTTTTACTTGAACATATCTTTTATACGGTCAAAAAAACCTCTGTCCTCTTTTTCTGGTTTAGGTTGAAAGTTAGGCATATTTCTCAACTTTTCCAAAATCAAACGCTCTTCATCAGTGAGTTTTTTAGGTGTCCAAATGTTTACATGGACGAGTTGGTCGCCTTTTTTGCCATAACTTTGAATCGAAGGTAAACCCTTTCCTTCAAAACGAAAAACCTTTCCAGCTGTTGTGCCTGCGGGTACTTTCATACGCACACGCCCGTCGAGGGTAGGTACTTCAAGTTGCGTGCCAAGGGCAGCATCTGCAAAGTTTATGAACATCTCACAATGCAAATTCATGCCGTCACGGTGCAGAGTTTCATGAGGAATTTCTTCGATACCGATGTACAAATCACCGGGCGCACCACCTTTTGCACCTGCATTTCCTTTACTACTCAATTGAAGTTCCATGCCATCAGCAACCCCGCTTGGGATTTGAAGGTCAATGGTTTCTTCGCCGTAAACAGTACCTTCACCACGACAATTTGAACAATTGGATGTGACCACACGACCCGCACCTTTACATGTCGGGCAGCCCGAAGTCGTTGCCATTTGCCCCAAAAACGTTTGGCGAACTTGACGGACATAACCAGAACCTTTACAAGTTGGACACGTCGAAACAGCGTTTGCATCTTTTGCTCCGCTGCCGTGGCAGACGTTGCAATTGATTTGTTTTTTAACTTTTATCTTTTTGGTGACTCCATTAGCAATTTCTTCAAGGGTCAAACGCACTTTTATACGCAAATTAGTGCCGCGTTGCCCTTGCGGACGACGACCACCTTGACCACCGCCGCCAAAAAAAGACTCGAATGGATTGCCGCTTGCTTGTCCACCATCGCCAAAAATATCGCCGAAGTTGCTAAAAATATCTTCCATCGTGAAGCCACGACTACCGCCGTAGCCGCCACCGCCGCCCATAGAACCATCGAAAGCCGCATGACCCAAACGGTCATACTTTGCACGTTTATCGGCATTACTTAACACTTCGTAAGCCTCTGCAGCTTCTTTGAATTTGTCTTCTGCAGCCTTATCACCTGGATTGCGGTCAGGGTGGTGTTGCATCGCTTGTTTGCGATAAGCCGTTTTTATGGTTGCGTCATCAGCATTTTTGGCGACACCCAATATCTCGTAAAAATCTCTTTTAGCCATGTTTCTGGTTATTGGTTATTGGTTATTGGGGATTAGTTATTGGTGAATTGGTTAATAGTTTACACCAATAACCAGTTCACCAATAACTAATCCCCAATAACCAATAACTAATTTATTTTCCAACTACGACTTTTGCGTAGCGGATTATTTTTTCGTTTAATAAATATCCTTTTTCAACGGTGTCAACGATTTTACCAACCAAATCGTCACCCACTGGAATTTCTGTGATGGCTTCGTGTTGGTCTGGGTCGAAATCGCTGCCTTTGGGCGTTTCCATTTCTGTCAAGCCTTTTGAGCGAACAGTAGAAGCCAACTTTTGGAAAACCAAATTGACCCCCTCAGTAAAAGTCTCGTTTTGAGCGGCTCTGCCAAAATCGTCCAAAATGGGCAAAAGGGCTGTCAAAGTGTCACGTGATGCTGTTTGTATCGTTTCCACTTTTTCCTTCATTGTGCGCCGACGGAAGTTGTCGAACTCTGCAACTTGACGCAAATACTTGTCTTTCAACTCGTCAACTTGCTTTTTCAAATCGGCATTTTCCTTTGCCAAAGCATTGTCAACTGCTGCGTCTGATGCACTTTCGGGCGCTTCCATTGTTTCAACAATCTCTTCTTGCAAAACATCGTCGTTTTGTAAAACGTCTTTATTGTCCATACTTTTCTTTTTAAACCACTTATTTATCATGGATTTGTATTAAGTCATATTAGTCTTTCAAATTGTCTGCCAATAGATTTTGACTGACATTTTGACACGCCCCGCAAAGGTAAAAAAAACTGGTCATTGGTCAATAGTCATTTATTAATGACTATTGACCAATGACTAATGATTGACTATTGACTTGGACATTTCATCGCCTAAATTGCCCTTTTCGTCGGCTGATAGCGCAATATATCGAATAGAACCGTACTTTTGTCTAAAAGAAATTTTATAAAACAATACACTTTTGATGAAAAATATCATTTCTGATAAATATAAAACGGTCATATTTCATGTATGTCTATGGGGTATTTGGCTCTATTTACCCTTATTAAATGTCCGCGATGAGGAATTGTATAACCGTGCAATTCTCATGCTATCACTTATAATATTGACACATGTTCCTTTGTTTTTTCTCAATACGCATTGGTTAATTCCTAAAATTTTGCAAAAAAAAGGCACAACAACTTACTTTTGGCTGCTTATATTGAGTATCGTTTTTTTTACCATTTTCCATAATTTTGTTAGAGAAGGGGTAAAAACTTTTCTCGATATGGATGAAAAACGCAAAGGCAATCCTCATTGGAGTTTAATCCCTATTATTTTTGTCGCTGCCATCAGTACAGGTTATGGTTTGTTCAACTATTTTGTCAAGGAAGAAAACCTTAAATTAGAGAAGCAACAGGAACGTTTACAGTCTGAATTGTCGTTTTTGCGCTCTCAAATCAGCCCGCATTTTATTTTTAATATTCTGAACAGCATCGTTTACCTCATTCGTTCAAAATCTGATTTGGCAGAGCCTGTGACGATTAAATTGTCGGAACTGATGCGTTATATGTTGTATGAATCGGAAAATGCACAGATTCCCTTAGAAAAAGAGTTGAGTTACTTGAAAAATTACATAGAATTGCAGAAAGTCCGCTTTGAGGAAGATGTCGAAATCAACTTAAATACTGAGGGGGAGGCGACGAGTCAGATTATTGAACCGATGCTGATGATTCCGTTTGTAGAAAATGCGTTCAAACATGGGGTCGGTATGGTTTTGAATCCCGTTATTGATGTTTCCTTAAAAACGATTGAAAAAGAGTTGTTTTTCTCCGTTAAAAATAAAATTGCACCTGAAATGAGGGAGGATAAAGACGGTAGTTCAGGTATTGGGCTTAAAAATGTAAAACGCCGTTTGGAGTTATTATATCCCAAAGCACATCATTTGGAGATACTCAATTCAGATGGGTGGTTTACTGTCAATTTACATTTAACTTTTATAACCGAATAAGATGATACTCAAATGCCTTGTTGTTGATGACGAAAGTTTGGCGCGTAAACTGTTGGAAGAAAACATCCGACAAGTGCCATTTTTAGAACTTGTGGCAATGTCTAAAAACCCATTTGAAGCGATGGAAGTGCTTCAAAAGGAACACATTGACTTGATGTTTTTAGATATTCAGATGCCGGGCATGTTGGGTACAAAGTTTTTACAAAGCCTTCGAGAAAAACCAATGGTCATTTTCGTAACGGCTTATGCCAATTATGCTGTTGAAAGTTATGATTTAGATGTTGTGGACTACTTGATGAAGCCCGTCAGTATGGAGCGATTTACGAAAGCGGCGTATAAGGCTTTGGAAGAAAAACAGAAACTTTTGGCAGTGTCTGCCCCCCCCTCAGTATCTGAACCCATTTCGGCAAAAGAAGAAGAAACATCACCCGATTATTTCTTTGTAAACGTCGAATATGCCCTTGTAAAAATCCCTATAAACGACATCTCGCACGTAGAAAGCATGAAAGATTATGTCAAAATCTTTCTAACAACTGCTAAAAAGCCGATTTTGACCAAAAGCACTTTGAAAGCGATTGAAGAGAAGTTGCCTACGAAAAATTTTATGCGCGTCCATAAATCGTTTATTGTCAACCTCGACAAAATAGAATCTATTCGTAGCCAAAGTATTACGATTGGTGAAAATCATGTACCTGTAAGCGATACACATTTAGAAGGTTTGATGAAGGTTTTGAACCCTTCAAAGTGATATGGTAAACCACGAACTTGTCCTTTTCATCGCCACAATCGCCTTAGTTGTCTGCTTCTAAAAATAATTGTCGAAAGCACACTTACCTTTGTATCATCAAAAATGAATCAAAAAAAAGAAAATTCCTTCGACAATGAAAAAACTATTTCTCGCATTCGCTCTCCTTTCGACGAACCTACTTTTGGCTCAAATGCCACAACAAGCAGGTGGCAACAATCCGATGCAACAACCAGCAAAAGGTATTGCTAAATTAAGCGGTGTTATCCTTGATTCAGCTTCAGCAAAGGGCGTAGAGTTCGCAAATATTGCACTTTACAATAAAGCCACAAATAAATTGGTGGACGGTACAGTTGCGGATGAAAAAGGTAAATTTAGTCTTGCCGAATTGGCTGATGGTCTCTATAAAATTCAGATTTCTTTTATTGGTTTTAACGACAAAATCATTGACAATATCAAAATTGAAAAAGGTAGAAACCGTGATTTAGGCAGTTTCAAACTGTCATCAAGTGAAAATTTGTTGAACGAAGTGACTGTTTCAAGCCAAAGGTCAATGATTGAAGAAAAGGTTGACCGTCTTGTTTATAATGCTGAAAAAGACTTGTCTTCACGTGGTGGTGATGCAGCCGATGTATTGCGCAAAGTGCCTCTTTTGACGGTTGATTTGGACGGCAATGTCTCTTTACGTGGCAGTTCAAATATAAGGGTGTTGATAAACAACAAACCTTCAACAATCATGGCAAGCAATGTGGCGGATGCTTTGAAGCAAATACCTGCCGACATGATTAAATCCGTTGAAGTCATCACGTCGCCTTCGGCGAAATATGATGCGGAAGGTTCAGGCGGTATCATCAATATCATCACAAAGAAAAATAATTTGCAAGGCAAAACACTCAATATGGACATCGGTGCAGGCAATCGTGGCTCTAATTTGGGTTTGAATGGCAGCTATCGTAAAGGTAAATTGGGTTTGAATCTCGGTGGACATGGTCGAATGGGCTACAACAGAGCAGCGACCAATTTGGTACAAAATACGATTGTTAATGGTAAAAAGATAGAGACAGTCCAAACAGCAAATGCTGATGATAGACCTATTTTTGGGCACTACAATTTGGGTATGGACTACGATATCGACAAAACGCAATCCTTGACAGGCGGTATCCGTTACGGTGTGCGTAATTTTTCAAGAAAACAAGACCAAACGACAAACTTGTTTGAAAACAATATGCCTTTATCGTCGTCGCTCCGCTATATCGATAGCCGCGATATATCAAACTCTGTTGATGTCAATTTGGACTATTTGAAGACATTCAAACCACAACAAGAGTGGAGTATCGCCACACAATACAGCCGTAATGACTTGTTGAATAATTTTGATGCTAATTTTTTGAATACGACTCGTGAAGTTATGAATCGTCAAAAGAACATCAATACAAATTTGAATCAAGAAGTTACGTTTCAATCCGACTATACGACCCCCCTCAGTAAAAATGCCATGATTGAGTTCGGTGGCAAAGGGATTTTCAGACAAGTGAACAGCGATTATACATACAAGTTTGCTGAAGGTTCAACAGGTGAATATGCCACTGACGCCACACGTCCGACTGGTGCTTTGGACTACAATCAAAATGTGGCTTCGGCTTATACTTCGTTTTTGTTGTCAACGAAAAACAAGTATACTATCAAAATCGGTAGTCGATACGAATACACAACGATAGATGCGACACAAGACGGCAAAGCGATTTCGATACCAAGTTATGGCAACTTGGTGCCGAGTATCAATGTCTCTAAAAGTGTTCGTGAGGGTTTGACTATCAAAGCAGGTTACAATCGCCGTATCCAACGCCCAGGTTTACAACAATTGAATCCCAATCTCAATTTGGTCAATGTGCAAAATATATCCGTTGGTAATCCAAACTTACGACCTGAATTGACAGATAACTTTGAAATTGGCATGAGTACCAATATCAAAAAAACATACATCAATATGTCTGTTTTCGGACGCTTTACAGATAATGTCATTACACAAGTGCGTCAACCTTTGGATTCTTTGGCAGGCGCTATCTTGACGACTTATCAAAATATCGGGAAGCAACAAGCGTACGGAACTAATGTCTTTGCAAACGCCTATTTGTTGCCAAACTGGACGTTGAATGGCGGTATTGACTTAGTTTATGCGTTTTTGGAAGGAACAACAACAGGGGTAAATGGTATTTCTCAAATAGTAAGCAATCAAGGTTTGACCTTAAGCGGACGTGTCATGTCTCAAATTACGTTCAAAAGCGGTTGGGGCATCCAAGCAATGGGCGGTGGACGTGGTGCACAAGTGCAGTTGCAAGGTCGTCAAGGTGGTTTCGGAATGTATTCATTGGGTGTGAAAAAAGAGTTTAAAAACAAAAAAGGCAGCATTGGATTGGCGGGTGAAAACTTTTTGACAAATACCACGGGTATTATGCGAACTGAATTGAACTCACCGTTGTTCTCTCAAGTAAGTACTACAAACCTTTACAATCGTGGTGTCAGATTGACCTTGAATTACAAATTAGGTAGTATGACATTCCAAGAGCGCAAAAAAACACGCTCAGTTAGAAACGACGATGTTAAAGACGGTGGTGGCGAGGGTGGAAATGATAATGGTGGAGGACAACAAGCAGCGCCTCAAAGCAGACCACAAGTACCTGCACCAACAAAAGGTAAAACACCTCCAACAAAAGGTAAAACACCTCCAACAAAAGGTCAATAAGCACCTGATATTGTGTTGGTAAGCAGATTCATCGTGAGGGTGATAAAAAGAATTTTTTAGAGAGTTATAGTTTTCATACATTCTTGTTGGGACGAGGGCAATTTAATTAATGCCCTCGTTTTTTTTTTTGAAGAAATTTCATCGTATGAAAATGTGGGAATAGTGTAACTTTGTGGCAGAAAACCACAGTTTTGAATTCAATCGGCGTCATTCATGGCAGCATACAGGAGGGATACTACGGAGTTAAACCTCATCGAGCTTTTACAGCACGGTGAAAATTATGGGTATGAAAGACTGTATGATAACTATGCGCCGATGCTTTTTGGTATTATTTGCCGTATCGTTGGTGATGCAGAAGATGCAGAAAACTTGTTACAAGATTGTTTTGTCAAAATATGGCGTAATATCCAGCAATACGATGCCACAAAAGGTCGTTTTGCGACTTGGTTGATAAATATTGCCCGAAACACAGCAATTGATTTTACCCGTTCAAAAGTTTATATCCATCGGCTTAAAAACCAAACTGTGGATAATATCGTAAGTTATAGACAGGAATTAACCACAGCAATGACTACGGATACCATTGGACTACGACAAATAGTAAACACATTGACACCACAATGCCGCGAGGTTATCGAATGGATGTATTTCGATGGTTATACACAACAAGAAATTTCGGAAATCTTTAATATACCGCTCGGAACTGTAAAGACCCGCGCAAGGATGGGTTTAAACTCTTTGAGAACCTATTTTGAAAATTAATATTGATAATTTTTTTAAATAATAAATAGAATTGAATACTTCTTATGACATATCGCTTCAAAATTTGACACAACACTTAACAGATGAACGTGGCAACCCGCCTACGTCTGTGGATGTTGCAGAAACAGAAGCGGCATTGTTGGCTTATGCAGAATTACAAGCCGTTAAGCCCCCCCTCAGTATCCGCGACCGCATTTTAGCGAATATGCAAAAATTAAAAAATTTTGAAGATAGTCGGCAATCATTTACACTCGATAACTTACCGATACTAACCCCTGATGCTAATTGGTTAGATTGGGAGGCTGCCGTTAAAGGTATCGAACCATCTGATGATTATGAAGGCGTTTATATGCACCTTTTGGAAAACAATGAACGCCGTGAACTAAACCTCGCATGGGTGCAATATGAAGTACCCGAAGAAGTACATCACGATGTTTTGGAGAGTTTTATCTTATTGGAAGGCAGTTGTGAATGTCATATTTTTGATGCAAATGGCGGCAAACGTATTGTGAAAATGCGTCAAGGTGATTATATTTCTTTCAAAATTGGAGAAGTTCACGACATAGAAATTACATCTGCCAAACCTGCAAAAGCGATTTTGCAATGGCTGAAAATAGCAGCTTAATAGAAGGGGCAAAATGCAAAGGGCAAAAGGCAAAAATAAAAAAGGGCAAAGAGTGTTAGTTCACTTTTTGCCCTTTGTTATTTTTGCCTTTTGCCTCTTAGACTTTGCGGCTTAAAACTTCATCAATCAAGCCATAAGCCTTCGCTTCTTCACCACTCATCCAGTTGTCACGTTCACAATCTTTTTCAATTGTTTCGTAAGTCTGACCAGTGTGTGCCACGAGGACATCATAAAGGCTTTTTTGCATTTTTTTAATCAATTTGTAATTGATTTCAATATCTGTCACCTGTCCGCGCGTACCGCCGAGTGGTTGGTGAATCATAATATGGCTGTGTGTCAAGCATGAACGTTTGCCTTTTTCACCTGCCGCCAATAGGACTGCTCCCATTGAAGCCGCTAAACCCGTACAAATCGTCGCAACATCAGGCGCAACGTATTGCATCGTGTCATAAATGCCCAAACCGTCAATAACTGAACCACCCGGCGAGTTAATGAACATTTGCACATCACGCTTAGGATCTGTACTTTCTAGAAAAAGCAATTGCGCTTGAATCACATTCGCTACATAATCGTCAACAGGAACACCCATGAAGATAATTCTGTCCATCATCAAACGGCTGAAAACGTCCATTTGAGCGACGTTGAGTTGACGTTCTTCTATGACGGCAGGGGTAAATGCTGTAACATCAGGCACACCAATCATACCTCTTTGCGCATATTTGTCGAGGTGCATCGAACTCATGCCCAAATGCTTGACGGCGTATTTCTTAAATTCATCTTTAGGAATCATTGTCTATTCTTTTTTAAATGTGTTTTTGAAAAATGGATTTTTTTAGTTGGGTAAGTTTTTGATTTCTCTTAAACATAAAACTGTTCCATTTGACGAATCAGTTTAAAAAAAATTGTAAAAAGCACTAAAAATAGTGAGGGGTCTCTACTTCAAGTACTGATTTTTAATTTTGTAACAAAGTAACAAAATTAAAAACCAAAAGTTTGAAATAAAGACCCCTCCGTAATTTTAGACTTCTTCCGCTTCGATTTCTTCAACTTCTACGGTTTCAATCGCATCGGTTGCTTCGTCTTCCTTGATTTCACCACGTGCTTTTGCTGCTTCATATTGTGCTGCTGCCATGATAGAGTTGAATTCTTCTTCTCCAATAGGCTTGTCAACAATAGCAACACGAGCTTTCATCGCTTCGAAAGTCTTTTCTGTCAAAACCTCTTCGTAAAGGTCTGACTGTTGTTTTTCATCTTGAAAAGCACGTTCAACAAGGCTCTCAATCAATTCATCGGCACTTGCACCGCCGCCTAATTGACCACCTAAGTAGCCACGGATGCGGTTGCGATAAAACGCTTTCAAGTCTTCATCTGAAACAGTGACATCTGAAGATTTAGCGATTTTTGAGCGAATGAGTGTCCAACGTAGGTTTTGAGCAAAACCTTCAAAGCCTTGTTCAACCGTGTCTTCTGTATTTTTTTCGTTTTGAGTTCTAAGCCACCTCTTTAAAAATGCGTCTGGCAAATCCATCGGGTTAGCTGCAATCAGTCCATCCTGTATATCGCGGAGCATAAGCGCATCGGCTTGTCCGTTAAAATTCATACTTAAACCACGACGAATCGTATCACGCATCTCTGCTTCGCTTGTCACAACGCCTTCGCCAAAATTTTTATCAAAAAACGCTTGATCAAGAGCCCCAGGTACTTGACGTTTGACAAATTTGATTTTCACATCAAAGTTTTCATTGATTTCACGCTCGTCAGTATCTTCTAATCCTAAGAAATATTTGCGGACATACTGAGGGGTCGTTTCTTTTTCCAATTGAAAAATATTGACTGTCAAGCTGTCGCCCCGTTTTTGCGTCATGAAAACTTCTTTCATTTCTTCTGTCAACCAGTTCACAGAAAGCAAAAGGTCTTCTTTTTCCAATGTACCGCCTTGCTCTTTGACGTGCAAGGTAATCATATCATTGGCTTCGATTTGCGTGTCAATTTCGCTTTCTTCGCCACTGCGTTTGCGCATGTTTTCGATTTCAGCGTCAATTTTGTCTTCGCCAACGTTGACTAAATAACGTTCGTAAGACACACCGTCTAAACCTTGAACCTCAAAATCAGGTACTATACCAATATCGAAAGAAAAAGAGATGTCTTGTGGATTCTTCGGGTCAAAACCTGTATCCGCTTGTGTTTCGGACATAATCGGTTGACCAAAAATATCGGGTTTGTTTTCTTGAAGATAATCGCTCAATTTTTGGCTCATCATCTCCTGTATCGTTTCAACGACAAAAGAATCGCCATACATTCTTTTCACAAGCGATGTCGGTGTTTTACCTGGACGGAAACCCGGTCTTTGCATCTTTTGTGAATAACGTTTGATTTCTTTATTGACTTTCGTAAGATATTCGTCTTTGGCAAGATTGACCGTTAGTACGGCATTGAGCGCATCAATATCAGTTCTGACAACGTTGGACATTTGTAGTATTAATATTAAAAATGAAAAATGAATATAGATACTGTGTTTCGATGAATTAAGTGTAAAGTATTGAAGGTAAGTGGGTTATGTTGGTCTTGAACCTAATTCATCGTTTTATCTATTTTGAAGAGTACGGGTGGAGGGACTCGAACCCCCATGCCTCACGGCGCCAGATCCTAAGTCTGGTACGTCTACCAATTTCGCCACACCCGCATAGTGTGTAGTCATGAGTCATTTCTTACTATTTGTTACCGATTTTAGCGGTAACAAATAAAAATGATTGACTTATGATGATTTCAATTTAAGAAGAAACTAAGGCTGTTTTAAGGTATAAATCAATGATTTACAATAGATTTATTCAAAAACAGCACCTTCTTTTATTACACTTTTGTAAATCGGCTGCAAATGTAAAAGGTTTCTATTGAAAAAAGAATTTCTATGCCTATTTTTAATAAAAAAATAGCCGCAGAGGTTCTCACAATTCCGAAGGAATTGAAAATGAATAACCGTAGTTGAAATCTACGGGATAGAATGAACGTCGTTTACCAACTCTGAAAAAGTTGAATATCAATTGATTACGTATCTTCAAATTCAACTCCTTCAGAGTTGGGAGACAACCTTATCGACCTATCCCGTAGATTTCATCTACGGTTATTCATATTCAATTCCTTCGGAATTATGACTAGCGTTATTTACAAAACAAAGAAAGGCGTTGTAAACGGCTTTGAGGGCAATATAACCCTTCAAATCCTTTTACAACGCCTTATATTTAGAAAAAATAAACAGCCAATAAGGTTTAGACTTTGGCAGTCAAACTATCAACTGCGCCACAAAGTTTATCAAAAATCTCATTTATAGTACCTACACCTTCAACCTTTTGCGCTTTTTCCAAAGCAGCATAATGCTCGCCAACAGGTGTTGTTTCGTTGCGATAAACCGTGAAACGATTGCGGATAATTGCTTCATCGTTGTCGTCTGCACGACCCGAAGAAGACCCCCTCAGTAAAATACGCTTCACAATCTCATCTTCATTGACAACGAGTTCAATTAAGCCTGTGATGCTTTCGCCACGTGCCGCAAGGAATGAATCTAAGGCTTCTGCCTGCGTCGGTGTGCGTGGAAAACCGTCGAAAATAAAGCCTTTTACATTAGGGTTTTCTTCAACACGTTTTTGTAGCATCGAAATCGTGACGCTGTCAGGAACGAGTTTGCCTTTTTCCATATAGCTACGCGCCAATTGACCGAGTTCGGTATTGTGAGATAATTCATAGCGGAACATATCGCCCGTAGAGATGTGTAAAAGATTGTATTTGTCAATCAATTTAACGGCTTGTGTACCTTTACCTGAACCTGGAGGTCCAAAGAGTATAATATTTAGCATGGTAAGTCCTTGATTTTTCAATTTCATTATAAAGCGGCAAAGATAGCTTTATCTATAACTATTAATAAATTTTAGCCGTAGCCTTTGTGCAAAACAAATAAAAATTCAGTAACAAAGCTATAATTCGGAATAAAATTTTTAAAAAGCCCCATTAAGTTGGTTTTTACCCTAAACTTTGAAATAGTGATTTTTAATCAAAAAGCCTCCTGTTACACAAGCAATAGCTCAACACAGGAGGCTTTTTCAAGTAAAAAGAAGTCGATTTTATCTTAACACACTTTGCACGTAATACATGTCAATATCGCCTTTGTTTTTTGCAGGAAATTTTCCGCGATAGTGACAGTTAAATGAATATCGGATTTCATTATAGACTTGTTCGGACACATTAATATATCCAGGTTCGCAAGCCTCTTGCATCCGAGCCGCAAGATTGACGGTATCGCCCCAAATATCGTAAGCAAATTTTTTGACACCCACGACACCCGCCACTACGGGACCAATGTGAATACCCATGCGCGCTTCGAAAAACGGTTTGTTTTCCTTCAACTTTTCGTAGCGCATATCGCTCAAAAATTCCTGCATTTCGAGCGCAGCCTTCACGATACTGAGGGGGCTTGTGATGCGATCACTCAAACCCGAAGCGACCATATAAGCGTCGCCAATGGTCTTAATTTTTTCTAATTTGTATTGCCCAATGATGAAATCAAAGGCTTTGAAATAGGTATCGAGTTCATCAACCAATTCCTCTGGCGACAGTTGCTCCGATATTTTAGTAAAACTATAAAAGTCAACAAATAGGACAGAAGCGACCTCATAACGCCGTGCTTTGGCTTTGCCATTCGTTTTGAGTTCGTTGGCAATGGCAGCCGGTAATATGTTTAACAACAATTCATCACTCCGTTGTTTTTCGTCTTCGATTTGATGGTTTTTCTCTTGTAAAAGCTTCTGTTGCTTCTTGTTTTCAAGGAAACGACGATAAATGAGACCGACAATGACGAGCGCAAAACCCAAAACAAGTAACAATACATTCCTAAAATTTTTCGCTGATTGCAGCAGATATTCCTGTTCTTGACGCTCTTGTGCATAAGCGATAGAGTCCAGCGAACGCCCACTTTTCATGGCTTCCAACAGTTTTTGCTTGCGCACAGCTATGCGGTCAAGTTCATCTTTTTGCATCGAGACGGTTGACAAAACGCCTTTTTGTTGCTCAATTGTCTGTTGTGCTTGTTGTGAAAATGCTGAAAGTTGTTGCTCTTTTTTGCGCAATTCGACCATATTGGCATTAAGTGCCTCACGTTCTCCATTCAATAACGAGACATCACTTTCTAATTTTCTGCGTAATTGCATTTGGTTTTCATACCATGCCCGATATTGTTCTTTGACAGAATTCAACTCCGCTTGATTGGCAGGCGACGAGCGATTATCCGTTGGTGCGGGTGCATTATCCGCCTTAGTTACAGCACTTACACCACCTTCTGTAAGTCGCTTACGAAGGTTGGCAGCTTGTAGTTTGTAGGCATCGCCCTCTTGTGTCGCCCCTTCATAACGTGCCATAGCAGCCATTTTATCAAGGCATTTTATCGCAAATTCGATGTCTTTGGCATCCATTGCGGCATCTTTGCCGCGGCCGTATCGGAATTTCGCATCCGCATATTTGTTCTGTCGAGCATAACCATCAGCGTTCAGATAAGCCGCACGGGCTGCTATTGCATTGTCTTTAATATCAATGGCTAAAAGATAGGCTTGATGTGCCACCAAAGACGCTTTCGCAGGGTTCGTTGGTAGGTATTTTTCAGCGGACTGATAGTATAAGGTCAATGCCTCCCGGCGGTCAGTCGTTTGTTGAGCCGCACGTTCTAGCGTTGCAGCGGCTTGTTGCGCCCAAACGGGCAAGCAGAATAATGTCAAAAATAATATGCCTAATAATCGGTTCATGTCAGAGTCAATATGTTCGTTAGGGACAGTGAGACAAGTTGTCTTTTATACCACAACTTGCGTCAAATTTGAAACTTAAGGCAAGTTATTGTAGCTGATAATCAATAAGTTAGGTGAATTTTTGCGACTAAATAAATGAGTAATTATTTAATGCCCTTACCTATGATGTCGTCAACGCTGTTCTTTTTTCGTTTTTTTTAGACAAATGTTTCAAAACGAGCGGAATACTGAGGGGTAATGGATTTTAAATTTCAAGATTCCAAAATTCCACAGGATAGTTGGAGTTTTGAAATCTTGAAACTTTGGAATCTCTTAGTCATAAGACAAACCATATTTTTGCAAAACATCGGCTGGCACACCTTCCCATACATTGGGTGTATTGCCCATATAACCCACATCCTTGAAACCTATTTGACTTGTATAAAAGCCTGTGACTGTTAGGTTTCGCATCAGATTGAAGAAAGAAACGCCTTGTGTATGCTCCTTTTTTGCCTGTTCGGGATAGGCTATTTTGTCAATCATTTCAATCCGTTGTGCCGTTGAACAATCAACAAATTTCTTTTCAAACGATTTCACACATTGGTTATCGAGCCACCGCAAGCCGCCGCGCATCGGTATTTGATTTTCAGGCTTGTCTTTCATCATAAATTCGATGAAAGCGGTTACGCCCGCTTGTGTTGCGCTACCCGACACGGCATCGGCAGGGATGATGATGTCGCATAAGATCGAAACCGTTTTTAGTTCTTGTGGTGTAAAAAATTTACCTGCTTGCAATTTGGCATCACGCACCTGTTCTTCGGGTGTGCGTCCGTCTTTGCACTCTGTTGGGTCGCCTTTTTCCTTCAAAATAGCCTCTTGTACTGAGGGGTCTTTTGGTGCGACGATGCCAAAAGTTGAGAGCGCAAGGGCTTTTATAGAATCACGTCTTTTCATTTTTAATTATTGATTTAGACAGATATTTTTTGATTTTATTGACTGAAAATAAAGATTTATGTGAACATTATGTTCGGGGAACTTCACAAGTTCCCCGAACATAGATGGGCTTGCAAACAATTGAATATTAATCATTTAAAAATATTCACCATTCACCATTAAATACGACCTGCTTTCCGTTGTTCAACAATATACTCCGATGTCCGCATAGCTAGTGCTAAAATTGACCAAGTCGTATTTTTATGTGGTTGCGACACAAAAGGAGCACCGTCCACGACAAACAAGTTTTTAACATCATGCGCTTGACAATTGCTGTTCAAAGCTGACGTATTTTTATTATTGCCCATGCGCACCGTACCGACTTCGTGAATGATTCGACCGGGTGCAAGGAGGCCATAATCATTTTCTTTCCCAGGATTTTTATTCAGAGGAATACCACCAAGTTCATTAATCAATCCGTCAAACGTGTCCTGCATGTGTTTGGCTTGATTGATTTCATGGTCAGACCATTTGTAGTTAAATCTCAAAACAGGGATGCCGAACTTGTCCACTACTGAGGGGTCTATTTCGCAATAATTGTCAGGCGAAGCGATGGCTTCACCACGTCCAGCCATACCGATTACTGCACCATATTGTCGCCTGACTTCTTCTTTTAGGCGTTTTCCGTAGCCACCTGCGGGCAGCAAATCGCCATTGGTTTGGGCTATTTTGCCGTTTGTACGTTCCATACCGAAGCCAAAACCATAACCAGGCATAGACATACCACCACCGTATTCGATGTGATAACCACGTGGAAAATCGAGTTTTTTATTGTCCAACCACCACGGCGAATAGACGTGCATACCGCCCACACCGTCCTCATTGTAGCGTTTTCTATCCAATAATTGCGGAATAAAAGCCGAGCGACCTAAACCCGTAGAGTCATGAAGGTATTTGCCAACGACACCGCTTGAATTTGCCAACCCCTCAGTAAAACGAGCCGATTTGGAGTTCAAAAGCAAACGCGCCGTCTCACAAGCAGACGCGCCTAAAACGACAATTTTTGCGCGAATCGTTTTCTCCGAAAGGTCGCGTTTGTCCACATACGAAACGCCTGTTGCCAAACCTGTTGCCGCATCGGTCAATACTTCACGCGCCATTGCCATTGTAAATAAATCCACATTACCCGTTTTGATAGCGGGTTTTACCAAACAAGACGACGCAGAAAAATCCGCATAAGCCGAACAACCCCGATTGCATTGACCACAAAAGAAACACTGTCCACGTTCGTCATTTATCTGCTTTGTGAGCATAGACATACGTGATGGAATCGTTGTGATACCGATATTTGTCGCCGCTTTTTTAATCATTAATTCATGTAAACGAGGCTTTGGAGGCGGTAGAAATTCACCATCAGGTTCGTTGCGAATGCCTTCATTTGTGCCGAAAACGCCTATTAATCTATCGACTTTATCATAAAATGGTTTTATGTCGTCGTAGCCGATGGGCCAGTCTTCGCCTAAACCGTCTATACTTTTTGCTTTAAAATCATCAGGACCAAACCGCAAAGAGATGCGCCCCCAGTGATTCGTCCGTCCGCCCAACATACGCGAGCGAAACCAGTCGAATTTCGACCCGTTTTTA
Organism: Saprospiraceae bacterium; assembly: GCA_043772905.1. Lineage (GTDB taxonomy): Bacteria > Bacteroidota > Bacteroidia > Chitinophagales > Saprospiraceae > JAAFJT01. The sequence goes on from JAYVFS010000316.1 coordinate 23,895, forward strand.
TGCGTATAAGGTTCTCCGTCCAATTGCCAACCACCCCAAGCGGCATCAAAATCGCCAAAATCGCGCGAAGACGTTGAAGCCCCACGCCGAGGTGACTCCCATGACGGTTTGAGTTGTGTGATGTATTTAGGGTCAGCAGGGTCGTAGTATCCGCCTGCTTCGAGTAGGGCAACTTTTGCCCCCGCCTTTGATAAAATGTAGGCTGCCATGCCGCCACCTGCGCCCGAACCGACGATGACGACATCATAAACCTTTGTTTCTTGAATAAATGCCATTTTTAATGGTTTGATGATGAAAAATAAAGTATTGAATCTCAATGCGGAAAGTTACAAACATTTTGGAAAAACGATGTATGCCTGGCGTAAAATATCCCCCTCAGTATTTATAAACAAAACAGCCTCGCTTCGGAAACCCAAAGTCAGTTTACTTTTTGGTCAAGTCAGTTTACTTTTTGGTCAAGTCAGTTTACTTT
>JAYVFS010000317.1:0-2657 GCA_043772905.1 Saprospiraceae bacterium
AATGGATTAATGGGAATTATGCGTATTGACAAAAAACAATACGATAAAAGTTCACCTCAAGCAATATATATTCAAGATATGTTCAGAGAGCGTTATTCAAACTCTGTAAATGCTAATTTTCATTTGTGTTTTTCTCAATTTGGGAACTGGAATAAACCAGAGTATTTGAAAATATATAAACATGAACTACACAGTAGTTTTATAAAAGAAAACGTTTTAAAGATGAAAGAAATAATAGAAGAATCAGATAAAGTACCCCCTCGGTATAAATGACTAAAAAGCGTCTTTTTATAGCATTTGTGACTTGTTGGTCTATAATGTGCTGAAGCTTTTAGACTCAAGATACATCAAAAAAGCCACCTAAAACATCATTTTAGGTGGCTTTTTTGTTTAACTTTGTCAAAAATATTTAAAACAATAAAAATCAATCAAACAGTTATGGGCTTAACTTATGCAAATATTGAATTGGTCAATCAAGCAGATGCGGAAGATTATCGCCGCAAACGGATAGGTGAAGATGAAGTCAGACACATAACGGTTCATGCGATGGTAGATACGAGCTCTATCATGCTTTGTATCAATGAATCCATCAAAGAGGCGTTAGGGCTTGATATTATTGGCAAACGCCGTTCACAGTTGGCAAATGGTCAAATCTTAGAGTTGGATGTTGTGGGTCCCATTGTTGTCCGTTTTTTAGACCGTGATTGTGTAACAAGAGCTTTATTGTTGCCCGATGACCAAGAGACTCTTTTAGGTGCGATTCCTATGGAAGAAATGGATTTATACGTTCATCCAGGACGCAATGAATTATTGCCTGTGCATCCCGAAGGACCGATTATGAGTTTGAAATAAAGACCCCACCCCCTCAGTATTCCATCAAAAAAGCCACCTGAAATATGATTTTAGGTGGCTTTTTTGATTAACTTTGTATAATTCACTTTTTTGGCTTAGCCACTTTCCTTTTTCGGGGCAAAGTAAAATCCTTATCCAATTCATAGCGCACCAAATAGGTTTTAATCCGAATACCTTCAATCAGTTCATCTGCTTCAAGCACTTCTGGATGTGTCACTTCTGTATTTGCAAATACCAAATAATAGCCCATTTTCAAACCTAAATGTTGGAGATAATAAGCTAATTGTGCTTTACCATCATTAAATTGGGTGATATTTTTATACACTTTTGCTTCAACCACTTGCTCATGTCCACGCACATTGATAAGGATATCGGTTCTGCCCAAAGCCACATGCGCTTCTAAATAAGTATGACCGCCAACAACACCCAAAAACGCATTGATAAAAGTCTCAATACTATACACCAATGCCGCTTCCTGAATAGAAATATAATTGCCATTTTCGTCTTGTTCCCTGAAATAATGGAAGCCACGCCTTTGAGCGTAAGCCTTATATTCTTCAATGACTTTATCTAAATTCAAGATATTAGATGCGTCAAAATACTTGTTGGACTCAATATTTCCTTGAATACGGTCACTTTCCCCATTGAGGTAAGGATAAAAAGCGGCATGAAGGCATTTTTGATATAAAGGCACTTTAAAAATAACATTATCGTCTTTATCATAGGTAATAATGCCATTGACATATAGTTCTTTAATGTTTTCTTGGTAAATCTGAAAAGGGATTTTGGTATCTGTAAACAATAATTTTTCAAGAAAACGTTTGTGTTTAGTGCCTTTATTGATGATATTGGCGACATTTTTATCTAAACTTCGGCGCAAATACCAGTTTTCAACATCCAAATAATCAGCATAGTCAATAATGGGTTTATCTGGATGGTCTTCTACCAATTTCCACGCAAAACCATTGACAAGACCCGGTTGATTGGCTGTAATTTCCGAAATTTTGGCTTTTACTGAGGGGTCAAAGAGTTGTCCTGTTTCTTGTTCGTGTTGACCGAGTAATTCTTGTGTTTCTTCATTTGTAAAATAAGGAACATTCAAATTGTCTGAAATATTAAAAGGACTTGCATTGTCTTGAATGACACCCACAATATTATTCACGCCGACTAATATCACCGATTTGAGCATACAATTTGTGCGGCTGTGGTACGCATTTCTGATAGAATGTAAGAAATCACCAAAATATTCGGCATTGATACCTTCCACTTCGTCAATAATGAGGACTGCTTTTTCGGTCTTATTGTCTTCAATTTGTTCAAAGAGTGTGGCTAATGAGGTTCTATCAAACGACATACCCCATTGTTCCTCCAAAGCATTACACAATCGAGTTAAGAAATCTTTTTGGCTTTGGTGCCTAAAGTTTTCAAAATTGACATACGCCACTTTGTATCCTTCTTTTTGAAGTTCAACAGCCAGAAAACGAAAATAGGTACTTTTTCCCGTTTGGCGCGGTGCCCAAATCGTGAAATAACGCTCATCTTTAACCAGACGTTTACCTTTTTCAATTAAGTCAATTCGAGAAAGTGTGTAATGTTTCTCAGGAATGTTTGGACCAGATGTATTGAAGTATCTCATTACCCGTTTTTTATTAGTGAATGTGATTTAAAAAATATCAAATCTTTCGCAAAAATAGCGTTTTATAGTAAATGCTGGTAACTTCGGAGAAGTCCTTGTCAATAAAAAGCAAAATTGTTAATCGCGTGTTGAATATCTTCTTTAGTCAAAGCATGATTGTCAATAAGCT
>JAYVFS010000318.1:0-2654 GCA_043772905.1 Saprospiraceae bacterium
CCATATCGGCAACCCTTAATCGTCCAAAACCCTCAAAGAGGGCAGAAGGGGAAACCAAAACCGAAACCGAAACCCATTTTCAGGATAACAAAAATGGAAATCTATGTTGTCGGATTGGTCGTAGCGGTTTTGCTTTGGAAATACATGGATGGGAAATACAATGCGGCAAACATCAAACCGCCAACCGAAGCGCAAACAAAGGCGATAATCTATAAAGGAAAACGCCAATAACAGTCTAAAAAACTGTTATAACAGTTTTTTAGACCCTTTTTCAATCAAAATTCAATCAAAAATCAATAAAATGGATAATAACGATAACAGGGTAGAAGATTTCCCTATATTCAACGGGTTAGACAAAATGGCTAAAATCGTATTCATCGCCATCATGCTTGTATGCGGCATCTTTTCATGTGTCAACGACAAGCAAAAAGACAATGACACCAGTGTAGAGCCGCAAATAGTGACACAGCCCATCAATGACACCAGTGTAGAGCCGCAAATAGTGACACAGCCCATCAATGACATGGTCATTATCCATGAATCAGCACATTATTGCGTTTACATGGCAGTGATGGCGCAATACGGTCTCACCCCAAGCCCCATCAAGCTCACCATCATTCCGGAAGGTGGTACAGCTGGGCATTTTGAAGCCAACAACTACGGCAACCGACACACCGAAATAGCGACGTATTTGGCTGGATTCGCAACAGAAATCGTCTTTGGTGGACAGAAGCCCGAAGCAATTTTTAAGAAAATAAAGGCGAAAAACTTTTTGGATTACCGTAGAGCCTCAGAAGTTGCGGCAAATCCTGACATGGAATACGCCCATTTTTTGAAAACGATAGAGTGGGTGCAGCAAGAAAAGCCCCGCATCATTGAAACCGCAAGGCAACTCAAAGCAGAAAAAACCATTTATTTCTAATTTTCAAATCCTAAACGCAATGATAGTAACATACATTTTTATTGTACTCGTAGCGGGTGCGCTCTTTTTATCGCTGCAAAACAACAGACAGAATACTATCGAAATTGACATTAATAAGATAGACGGTATCATTAACAAAGCAAACGAGCGCATCGAAGCGATTAAAAACAGAAATTATTAATTCATCGGTCAAGCGGTTTTTGTCATTCAGAAGGAAACCGCTTGATTAAATTCATCATTAAACTATGCTATCTGATTTTAAAAATCTACCCAAGTCCGCACCAATAGAACCGCCACCACCAGAAGAAACCCTGTTCGTGGAACTGGCAAAATTTGAAGAAATGGGGCATAAACTCCAAACCCAAAACATCGCTGAAAAGCATAGGATAAAGGACACCATCTTTTACATGGGTCAAGAATACGTCTTGACGGGTGCGCATGGCACTAGCACCGGTTACGGATGGCGCCAGATAGAAGGTTACAGCGTCATTGATAAAACAAACTACAAAGGCGCTTTAGAACCCAAACCTTATCGCGAGCATCATTGGGCGGTCAATAATAACAGACGCGAAGGCGGCTATACGGGTATGTTAGTCCCATTCGGTAAACGGCAACTGGTCCTTTTAGAGAAATTCAAATTCAAGCCCATCGAAATAGAAACGGGGCAGCAAATGACACTTTTTTAACTTTTAAAATAAAAATAAAATGGAGAGGCAGCGCCAAGCTCCCCTCAGGGGTCGGGGGCTATACCATTTATAAATATAAAAAATATGTTTCTAAATTCAAGCACATCTCACACCCAATACCTTAACTTTGTCCCATTATTACACGAGACAAAATTTATAAAAAAATGACAAAAAGCATCATCATCACCTACAACGAAGCCGACGAGGGTTTCTTGATGACCTTGTTCAAGCGTTTCAAAATCAAAACCCAAGCCGCCGAGCCCTTGAAGGTAGAAGACAGACAGCCGAAAGAGGAAATCTTAGCGGGGCTTATGGAGTCCGCCCGAGAAGTCGAAGCCGCCCTGCAAGGCAAAACAAAGCTGCGTTCCGCTTACGATGTGCTCGCAGAACTTGAAGCCGAACAAGCCGCCACCGCATGAAAATAGAAACAACCGCTTGGTTTGATAAGCAAATCAAACAATTGGCTAAAAAACACAAATCCATCCCCGCCGATTACCGCGCCTTCCTTCAATCACTCCAGTCCGACCCAACGCAGGGAACGGGCATCCGTCGGGGCGCACACAAAGTGCGGATGCCGATAGCCTCAAAAGGAGAGGGCAAAAGTGGTGGCGCCCGCGTCATTACCTATATCCGCACCGATATGGACACCATTTACTTACTCGACATCTACGACAAAGCAGAACGCACCAATATCAGCGATAAAGACTTAGACGATTTTGTCAACTTTATTGATAAACTCTCAAAATAAAAAAGCGGAACGCATACTGTGTTCCGCTTTTTTTTATGCCCCCTCAGTAACACACTGAGAGGGCATCCTTTTTTTACCCCTTTTTAAATCATTTTAGCGAGGTATTGGTAACAATATTTACTATTTTTAAAATAAATTTACCTTTCAATAAAAAAATGTAAATATTTTTTTACTTTAATTTTGATTGTCAAATAAATTCACACTATATTTGCCACCAGATAAAAAAAAGTAAAGAAGATGAAGAAGACAATCCGTTATGTGTCAGAAGGCAATAAAATAGTAGCCATACAAGTGAGCT